>JBAYNV010000245.1:0-2508 GCA_041678685.1 Clostridia bacterium | reverse complement strand
TATCCCTGTCGGTACGCCAATTACCAATGCGCCTGCGGTAACATAAAGGCTTCCGATTATCATCGGGAAAATACCGTAGATATCATTGCTTGGCCTCCACGTATCACCTGTCAGAAAATCCAGTACGCCGATCTTACCCATTGCAGGCAAACCGTTTGCAAACAGAAAAACACAGATTAGGGCTACCGCAACTATGGATATACATGCAGATAACAGAAAAACAGCATGCATTATGCGTTCCTTTGCTGCTTTTTTCCTGGCTGTTATTCCGCCTTCCATATTCAAATGAGAAAGGACAGGTCCTTTCTCCTCTTCATTTTTTATTCTATCAGGTCTGACCATACAGTTACTTCACCCGTATATATTGCTCTTACCTGTTCTGATGTCAGGTTATTCAATGGATTATCATTGTTTACGATCACTGCGATACCGTCTATGGCTATCACTGTTGCAGTCAGTCCTTTGGAGATCTCACTATCTTTAAGTGCCCGTGAAGCCATCCCTATATCGCATATGCCTTCCGCGGCATTGTTCATGCCTGTCGTAGAGTCGCTCTGATTTATTTCGATGACTGCGTTTGGATTGATCTTATTGTACGCTTCCTTGAGTTTTTCCATGACGGGAGTTACCGATGAAGAACCCGCTACTGTTACCGTTCCGGATGGTTTTGTTCCGGTATATCCCTCTGCGTTTTCAACAGCTGCGATATACCCATTAGCCTCTACCACCGCCTGCCCATCGGCTGACAGTATGAAAGCTATAAAATCCTTAGAAATTTCCGAAAGGTCATCTTTTGTTGCGATATTGAACGGTCTTGATACTGTATAATTTCCGTTCTTTATATTCTCCACGGTTGCCTCAGCTCCATTTATCATTAAAGCTTTCACAGTATCGTTCAGCGATCCGAGCGAAACATATCCGATCGCATGCTGGTTCTGCGAGACATTGGCAAGCATGACTCCTGTGCTTGATGTAAAATCTGCGGTAGCTATGGTATGATCTACCTTCTCTCCATTTTCGTTCTTCTGTTCTATACCGAACAGTTCTATGAATGCTCCTCTTGTGCCGGAGCCATCTTCACGCGATATAACTGTGATGTCGTTGTTCCTGTCAAAACCCTGCTGCCCGCATCCGGTCAGAAGAGAGAACATCAACATGGCTGTGATCGATATTGTCAGTAATTTTTTCATTTCTCCATTATCCTCCTCGTAATGTTTTCCATAATTCTTTTTCATTGATGCCATCATATGAGATCATTGTTAAGAGCAAAGGCCTGTTTATGTTAAATCCATGTAAAATCGTTATGAACGCAGGTTTTGCATTAAACAGAGGGAGTAGGTATAATTATGGAGTAAAAGGGGATCCGATAATGGAAATAGTGATGTTTGATAAGACCAATGAACAGTATATGAAAGAAGCCGCAGCACTGCTTTTTGAATGTTTTCCTCATTCATATCCAATGGATGAGACAGAACAGGAAATGAAGAAACTGACAGAGCCTGACCGGATAGCCATATATGCACAGGACAACGGGCATCTTGTAGGGTATATAGGCGCCATACCCCAATACGGTATCACAGGGTGGGAGCTTCATCCTTTAATGGTCACGGAGAAATACAGAGCCAAAGGAGTAGGCACAAAACTTATACAGGCACTGGAAAAGGAATGCGCAAAACGCGGCGGCATAACCATTTATCTTGGGACAGACGACGAATTTGGCAAAACGACCCTCTCTGCAACTGATCTGTATGAAAACACATATGAGAAGATCGAAAGTATACATAACATAAAAAGGCATCCGTATGAGTTTTATAAGAAAAACGGATACAAGATCGTAGGCGTCATACCCGATGCTAACGGTATAGGGAAGCCGGACATATATATGGCAAAAAGGATAATAGACTGATGCCATCTGCGCTGATCTCTTATCAATAATCGAATACCTAAGATGACCAGAATGGAATTAAAGGATATCCGATTAAAACTATTATGCATTAAGCTATGGCATAATAACTGAATCAGAGGTATATTAAAAAACAAGAGGTAAACATGCTTGATAAATCAGTCAAATATTATGAAGTTATAATGAAAAGAGAAAAGGGTGCTCCATTGCAGGAATTCACCCTTCCGGCAGGATATAGATATGTACCCTTCCAGCCTGACGATGAGAAGGAATGGGCGGAAATAGAGACGTCTGTCGGCGAGTTCGACAGAGCGGTCGATGCATTGGTATACTTCCAAAAATACTACATGTCTCACAAAGGCGAGCTTGAAAGAAGATGCATCTTCATAGAAAACCCTGAAGGTAAAAAAATAGCAACGCTTTCAGCCTGGTGGAGATACACAGGCGTAAGAAGGGATCCATGGCTCCATTGGTTTGCGATTAAACCCGAATATCAGGGCCTGTCGTTAGGTAAAGCATTATGTTACGAAACAATGAGAAAGCTTTTGGAAATTGAAGGGGACAGGGATTTTTACCTGCATACCCAGACATGGAGTTATAAAGCT
>JBAYNV010000244.1:0-2508 GCA_041678685.1 Clostridia bacterium | reverse complement strand
TGGGAAGAACATCATAGGGATACTAAGGACCCTTGCACATGATGAAGGTTACTGCGTCATAGTTGTGACTCATGATCTCGGGATATCAGCTGATGCTGATGAGGTCTTAAGCATGAGGGATGGGAAACTGGTTATCGAATAAATATACCGCATTATTATCGATAAACCATGGTATGAGCGTTTTATCCTCATGCTTTCTATTGTATGTACACATATCCTGTTAATTAATTCACACCAGGACAGGTCATCTGGAACGGAGGTAATAAGATCGCATTGGACCGGTAAAAGCGGCTGTTTTGAAGGGCCTCTGGCAGGAGCGATAACAGGCTTGTTTTAATTATCTGGCTTAATGTGTTTTAAACCTTGCCGCAACAACCTATGTATGCTGAAATCTTGTAGTACCAGCAGTAATAGGAATACTTAGGATTTGTGGCATATTTGGTATTCGCATTGTTCAGGAAGATGAAGTAATATCTTTATACGACACTTTAGATTCCCTTTATTTATATTATTCGGTGATGAGACATCAGTATAAAATAAGGTATTATCCCATATTATCACCACTACGCAGGAGTATGATCTGTACGGAAAGATAAAGGATGTTCAGTAGCGGTTTACATATCAATGGGTATCAGCTTAATACTCCTACTGATCATATTAGTGGATATTATAATTGGTATTCTTTCTGACATACGGATAGAATCGGTCAATATGGTTTTTCACCGCTTATGATTTTTTCACAAACAAAAGCAAGGACTTTATTGCAAATGTTTTCTGTTTTTGCTGTATCAGAGCAATACTCTTCGATAACCGCATCACCTTCTTCCAGCGCTGCAGTATATTGTTCCTCTGAAATCTCTCCGGATCGAAATGCTGCATCAAGTTCATCACGATCATCAATACCCACATCGCCTTGTGGTGTGAAAATAACATCGAGATATTTATCAAAAAAAACTGCTACACCATCGGGATCATATTCAATATTTTCAATAATATCTGTATACCATAGCGATATTGTATTATCTGGCAGATAGTATGCAGTCAGGATATGGCTCTTACCATCGGGAATCAATTGTAACCAGGTCATTCCCTTGCCACAGATGGCAACTTTCCCAGCTTTAGGTTGATCCCAATATTGATACTGTCCGTTATTAATATGGGCAACTCCGCCCATTAACTTGATAAGGCATACCAGACCATGAAAATCTTCCATATCGACTCTCAATTGATAATATGGATATCTGTCGAATGTCCAGATATCCCGATCAAGACGTTTTCGTTTCAATACATTTACCTCTGCTGATATAAATAATCCAAATTATATTTTTATGATATCATAAAACACGAAGGCAGTCTATTATTGCCAATCGACGGATAGATCCGATTTACTGTTTGGAAGGTGTGATTATGAGTAATGCAGTTTATGACAAAAGTGTTATACGAAATATAATTCTGGGAAGCCAGCACTTATTAGAGAAGAGTTCTGAAAGTATAGAGGATATCGTATCGGATATCTGCGGGTTGCAGTATGACCCGAACCCTACTATACATCTGAATCAGTATATGATGCTCTGGAACAGGAAAAAGGACTTTACCGCGGATCAACTGGATATCGCTGCATACAAGGAATTTAAGGTTATAGAGACATGGACGTTCAAACGGAATATGTTTTTTGTACCATATTCTGAATATGCATTATATAATGCCGCTACCAAAGGGATCGTAAGATGGGGAAGTTCCGATGAAAGCTGGCTTGAGGCTGCAAATAGTCCTCAGGATCAGTCTGCAGAAAGTGAACTGAAGAAAAGCTTAATAGGATTACAGGGAATGACAACCAAGCAGATCTGGGAGCATCTGAATTTATCTTTTGAATGGAACAAATACAGAAAAGAACATGACCGGAATTATGAACTGCCTATATTCCGCGCTTTTTACAGATTATTACGCAAGAGGGACCTCATAACCTGCGGGCGAAATCCGGGAACTTTCAGAGAGGCCCTCTATATCTTAAAAGAAAATGTGGGTATCACTGACTGGCCTAATAAAGTAACTGATGAGAAACAGGCTATAAAATGTATGGTTGAAAAATTAATAGCTTCCTTAGGGGTGACCGATCCGGTTCACATTTCGCACATAACAGGTATTGCGACTGTTGATATCATACCTGTTTTTCAGGAACTGGAATCCGAGAAAAAGATAATGCAGATATCATATAAAATCGGCCGCAAGTATTACTATATCCATTCTTCCAAAGCACACTTACTGGATTCCAGACTGACTGAGGACAGCAATAAAGTCCGCCTTATATCCCCAATGGATACGATCGTGAGGGATAAAAACTGGCTTGAGACATTTTTTGATTATTCATTTGTTTTTGAGTACTTCCAGAAAAAAGGAATGAAATGGCCTCTCTCCATCCTTGCAGGAAACCAATTTGTAGGTTATATAGACTGCAAGATGGAATGGAATACAAAAAAACTTATCGTAAAAGAGAGAAATATATTAAAT
>JBAYNV010000243.1:0-2515 GCA_041678685.1 Clostridia bacterium | reverse complement strand
TCTGCTGATCATACCTCATTGGGGCATCTTGTTACCACTACCTGTACTACATGCAGCTATTCATCCTCATATTACCGGTATGATGAAGGATGCTGTTACTGTTACGGGCATATACCATCAGCAGCGAAGTATATTTATCCTGCGCACGAAACAGGCAGAGGCCACTACTATACCTCTTCATGCAATCAATGCGGTGAGATCATCGAAAGCGGTTACACGACGCTTTCGACATGCAGTATATGCACATGTCCGCATGATTATGTTGTTACAACGAGCGCTGCTCATACCGCAGGGCTGGGCCATTACAGGACGACAGTATGCAGTAAGTGCAATGATGTAAAAACATCAGGATATGTGGCCTTACCGTCCTGCTGCATGTGCAGGGGATATCATAAATATATATATACGGTATCAGATGAACATACCGTTAACGGACACCTTAAAACAGGTATATGCAGTGATTGCAACAGTACAGTATACAGCTATGTGGATCTTGCGGACTGCTGTTCCTGTATAGGAGAACATACGTATGGCGCATGGTCTGAGGTAAGTCCGACACATGAAGCATCAGGGCACAGAAAGTCGAGATACTGCACAAAATGCAATACAGAAGAGAGGGTGTATACGACATACAGGCCATGCTGTATATGCAATGGGCATGATATGCAGCAGACTTCAGACATAGGGGAACATACTGAATATGGCCATGCCACTGTTTACCGCTGCATCGCCTGCGGATACGCCAAGACGGTATATGAGGAAAGGTTCGGATGCGCTTTATGCTCGAATACGCCCAAGAATCAGGATGAATATATTCTGTGGCTTGCATATCTTGGGATACCGGGTATAAGCATAGGCGGCAATTATTACGCGTCATTTTCAATGTACAGGGATTACGGATATATAATATATGGATACCCATCGGATGTATCACCTAATCCCATTGCAAACGGTGAATACCAGTTCCTGGGATATACATACGAAGAGGATATATTCACCAACATCTCTTATCAGAATACGGAAATGGGCGCCTACAGCGCGAATGAATGGATATATGCCGATGTCAGCGGAGCATATGAGTCATGGGAGAAACTGGAGCCGACTGTACAGAAACCATATATGCTGGATACCCCTCTTATAGGGCACGGAGCTGTGAACTTCACGGCAGGCGATATAGGGATAAGTAAAACAAGGGTGCAAAGCGGAGCGACATGGCTCAACACCGGAAGCATTTATACATACAAGACCAACGGTTATTACGCCACCTTTAAAGTACCCGCGATGGGCAAGCCGGATGTGGATCTGAATGCGGCTTTCAGCAAGGAAACGCTCCTGTTTGGCGATACGGACATTTACTTGGAAAGTACGATAACAGTACATTTCACAATAGATAAACCTATTTCTGAGATAGAGCATATAAAGATATCGGTACAGGGAGGAGACAGCGTGTATATAGAACCGGGATCGTATACAGGGACCGTAAACATTGAAGTACCGGTACAGTATGTTATGCCCTCTAAGTATACGGTCAGGGTGCTGATAGAGATAAAGAGCATATTCCATGATGTATACATCACAGGCGAATACTGTTCCGTACTTCTCTCATATGAGAAAGAAGGGGCAGGCGATCCGGCAGAGGCCGTTGAAGTGGTATATGAATCCGAAGACTCTCTTCCGTATGTCATCAATTATGACATGGTTATTACCAATGTGCGGATGACAGGAAAATGGGATCACTGGACAGGGAACGAAAGGTTTTTAGGTCTGGAACAGGTCGTTTTGAATATATCCATCAAAGGAAGAGTGACGAAAGTGGAAATATTGTTTTCTGATGAGCTGAAAAAGAAGATATATACGGATAAGTATGGGGTATCATATGATTATCTGGATTTCTTTGATAATTATGACTATCTGCCTTCTGATACCGTCATAGAAGGGCTTTATGAGACAGGATATGATCACATACATACATATATACTGCCTTTATGTGCCTCAACGATAGGATACGATGATATACGGATAAAAGACCCGTATACCGTAACGATAAAAGCATATAACGAAGAGAACTGCAGAGAGTACATATATTCTCTGGATATGACAGGCAATATTTACGATCTGCTATATGTGCAGCCTGTACATTAAATGGTATAATGAAAAACAATGAATATCTGTGTTTTTGCCTCCGGAGGAGGAACAAATATGCAGGCGGTCATAGATGCCTGCAAAGAAAAAAGGATAGATGCGAAAGTAGTGCTGGTGATATCGAATAACAGTACCGCATATGCTTTGAAAAGAGCGGAAGCCGAAGGCATCGATCAGTATCACATATCCGAATATACCCATAGGGAAGGAACCGCGGCAAAGCTTATGGAGCTTCTGGAAAAGTATGAAGCGGAGCTGATACTGCTTGCCGGATATATGAAGATGCTTCCAGAAGAAATACTTAATAAGTATCCCGTGCTGAATATCCATCCTGCTCTTCTTCCCAAGTTCGGCGGCAAAGGAATGTACGGGG
>JBAYNV010000242.1:0-2533 GCA_041678685.1 Clostridia bacterium | reverse complement strand
TCTTTACTATACAATCCGCTATCCCATTCATCTGAGGTATGTCGGAAAATACTTTAATGAATGGATTCATGCTAAATTTTTCATCACCTTATTCTTTCTTTGTGTTGTACCTGTTCATCGCGATATCTATCCCGTCATCTATAATACATAGGATGGCAGCCGATACCGTCTTCACTGTTTCAGCCATTACGGCCTTCTCGTTTTTTTGGAATCTTCCAAGAACATAGTTTATACCATCTCTGTCTTCTGGTTCCCCTATCCCTATCCTGATCCTTGTAAAATCCGTCGTTCCTAATTGCTGCACGATGGATTTCATTCCGTTGTGGGAACCTGCGCTTCCTTTCATCCTTATACGGATGTCGCCGACAGGCAGGTCCATATCATCATATATTATGACGAGTTTGTCAAGACCCGATTTATACCAGTCGACAAGTTCGCGTATGCTTTCACCGCTCAGATTCATATATGTTTTAGGTTTCGCAAGCACGATAGGCTTGCCGTTGTATATCCCTTCACCTGCAAGCGTTTTGGCCATGGATCTTTTGACAGGTATGGAAAGTTCCCTGGACATACTGTCTATTACCATGAATCCGCTGTTATGCCTGGTATTCCTGAATTTCAGCCCGATATTCCCCAGGCCTGCAATTACGAATCTGTCCATTACTTTTCATTCCCCTGATTCCCGGGTATCTTGAACAGAGCTGACATCGAAGTATTTGTATATATCTTGTATATTGCTTCTGAGAACAGTTTTGCCACGCTGACGATCTCGAATTTGTCTATGATCTTTTCCGGTGGGATCGGAACGGTATCAAGAAGATACATCTTCTCTATCTTTGAGTCCTCTATCTTCTGTACCGCATCTGCTGAAAGTATCGCATGTGAAGCATATACCAGAACCCTCTTCGCTCCGCACTCGGAAACTGCGTTGGCAGCTTTGGTTATCGTACCTGCAGTGTCTATCATGTCATCTACTATTATCGCAGTCTTTCCCTTTATATCGCCTATGACGTTCATTACTTCACACTCGTTCGTGCGCAATCTTCTCTTGTCTATTATCGCTATCTGAAGATCGGTCAGATCCGCCATCTTCCTTACTCTGTTCACCGATCCCATATCAGGAGCCACAAGCATATACCCGTCAGAAGGATGGCTCTTCATCTCATCGAGCACCATATCGGAAAAGATTATAGTACCTTCAAGGTGGTCAACGGGTATATCGAAAAATCCCTGTATCTGAGGGGCATGAAGATCCATTGTAAGGATCCTGTCCACACCTGCAGTGGTCAGAAGATTGGCTACAAGCTTGGCAGAGATAGGATCTCTTGCACGTGCTTTCCTGTCCTGTCTTGCATACCCGAAATACGGCATTACTGCAGTTACCCTTGCGCATGATGATCTCTTGAGCGCATCAGTCATAATGAGGAGCTCCATAAGATTTTCATTTACAGGAGGGCATGTTGACTGGATTATGTAAACATCCGATCCTCTGACCAGATCATATATGAGCATCTGTATCTCTCCGTCAGCAAATCTTCCTACCTTGGAATCCAGAAGAGGTATGCCAAGATAACCTGAGATCTCAGCGGCAAGCTTTATGTTTGCATTACCTGCCATTATTTTTATGTCGTTTTTAGATAACATTTTTACCCCCTTGATGATCAGTCTACTTCTCTGAGTCCGGTTTCTTCATCCTGCCTGTTTTTTGTACCCAGCCTTCCTTAGCTACCTGATACGCTCTGGCTATTGCAAGGTTTCCGCTCTTCACATCTTCAACTATGGTGGAACCTGCAGCCACGAACGTATTATCTTCAAGTTTTACGGGAGCGACCAGAGTAGAATTGCATCCGACAAAAACGTTGTCGCCTATTTCAGTTCTGTATTTGGCTTTGCCGTCATAATTCGCCGTTATGACTCCGCATGAAATGTTACATGCTTTCCCGATCGATGCATCTCCGGCATATACAAAATGAGGTATCTTGGTACCGTCATCTATCACGGCTTTTTTAAGTTCTACAAAATCGCCTATCTTGACCTTGTTTCTGACTTCGCTGCCCGGACGTATGTATGAGAACGGTCCTACGGTGCTTTCTTCCCCTATAACGCTTTCAAGCACTATGGATTTCAAGACCTGTGACCCTTTCCCTATTTTTGAAGCAACTATCCTGCTGTCCGGTCCGATCACTGCGGCTTCGCTTATAAAAGTATCCCCTTCAAGATAAGTATTGGGATATATCACTGCGCCGGGTGCGATCTTTACCGTGTAATCGATATAGGTATTTTCAAGCGATACGATCTTCACGCCGTTTTGTATATGACCTGCGTTGATCTCGTATTTGATTTCTTCACACGCATAATAGTAGGTAAGGGGATCGTCTATCTCATCGTGACCTAACTTACCCTTTTTATCCGTAAATGCTTCTATTTCGGACAGACTGTAACTGAACATATCTTCAGGTATCAGAAGACCATTCTCATCAAAATAGAAGCCAAGACTGCAAAGCTTATGCTCCAGTATTTCTTTGGGAGTCAT
>JBAYNV010000241.1:0-2611 GCA_041678685.1 Clostridia bacterium | reverse complement strand
CCTGGGCATGGTCAACTGCACCTCCAATCCATACGGTAACGGTGCATTGGATGCTGTAGCAGAATACTGCGGATATGCGGATATACCCATAGCGCAGTTCGAAAAGCCCGGTTTTCTCACCGATGGGTTGAAATACAATAAGTATCTATCAACAAACTTGTCAAAAAATTATATGAACGGAACACTTAAAGTACTGCCTGCAACCGGGTTTTATAGAGACGTACTGAATAAGGCTGATGATAACAGTGTAACAGTTGTCACCATAGGGCAGTTCAATACATTCTGTGAGATACTGAAAGCTGAGCCTGAGCTCGTTAACAGAAAAGTATATGCCCTTGTATCAATGGCCGGTGAATATATGATGGGAAAAAGAGAATACAACATCACATGTGATATAGCTTCGGCTCAGTATGTATTTGCAAACTTTGAGAATCATATGATCATGACGGGATCCGAGGTCGGACAGAATATACTGACCGGTTTCCCTACCATGCAGAAGCCTGACAGGAACGACCCAATACAGATGGCATATAACCTGTTTACCGACGGTGCGAATGTACGTTCAAGCTGGGATCTTACCGCGGTACAGTTTGCGGTCGAAGGGGAAAACGGAATGTACAGGTTATCAGACAGCGGAACTAATGTGATATCCGATGATGGCAGATGCATATTCACTAAGCACAGCGACGGGAAACACAATTTCCTTGTAAAACAGAAGGATGATGCCTTCATAGCCGGGTATTTAAACAGTATCCTTGGCAGTTTCAATAAAAAAGTTGACAAATGACCGGTTTTGAATATGATTTAGATAATAACCAAAGGCAATGAGAAGAATAAGTAACGGTAAGAGGATCATACAGAGAGCAGCCGGCCGGTGAGAGGCGCATGAGAGACTTATCAGTGAATACATCTTTGAGCTTCGCACCGAAACACGAGTAGGCTGCGACGTGACCGTACACGTTATAGTACAAAGGTATCGCGATAAGCTGTACTTATTGAGGCAGACAATGTGAGTTGTCTGTAAACTAAAGGTGGTAACACGAGCAGCTCTCGTCCTTTTTAAAGGGATGAGAGTTTTTTTATACTCCCGATCCCAAAAATGCTGAAAAAATTATGGTAACCATGTCGTACGGGAGGAGAAGGAAATGAAAAGAACTATCGAAGAACAGATCAGGATCATCACAAAAGGAACGGACAGCGTAGTAAGCACCGATGAGCTTAGAGAAAAGCTTATAAGGTCAGAAAGAACAAAACGTCCCCTTACGGTCAAACTGGGGCTGGATCCAAGCGCGCCTGACATACACATCGGGCACGCCGTGGTATTACGCAAGATCCGCCAGATACAGGATCTCGGACATATCGCCGTCATTATAATCGGTGACTTCACAGGTAAGATAGGCGATCCCACAGGCAAGGCAAAGGGCAGAAACGCACTGTCTGAAGAAGAAGTCAGAGCAAATGCGGCCACGTATCAGGAACAGGTATTCAGGATAATCGATCCTCTAAGGACAGTCATAAGATATAACAGCGAATGGCTTAAAAAACTTACATTCGAGGATGTAATAAAACTGGCATCGAACACTACAGTCGCAAGGATCTTAGAAAGAGACGATTTTTCTAACAGATACAAAAACAACATGCCTATAGGATTGCATGAATTCCTGTATCCTCTGATGCAGGCATATGACTCTATAGCCATCGATGCTGACATCGAGTTAGGCGGAACGGATCAGATGTTTAATATACTTATGGGAAGAAACCTGCAAAAGAGCATGGATAAAGAACAGCAGGTAGCAATCTTCATGCCTATCCTTGAAGGCCTTGATGGAAAAGAAAAGATGAGTAAGAGCCTCGGTAATTACATAGGGATAAACGAACCGGCCAATGTTATGTTCAAGAAATGCATGGAGATACCTGACCGGCTCATAACGAAATTCTTTGAACTTGCAACAGACGAGCATCCAGCCAGGATAGATGAGATCAGAAAAGAACTGGCTGAAGGCAGAAACCCAAGAGATATAAAGCTGGAGCTTGCAAAGATCATAACAGGGTTATACCATACCGAAGCAGAAACCGGTAAAGCGGAGGAATTCTACGGCATTGCATTCGGTAAAAAGGCTATCCCGGATGATATACCGGATATGAGTATAGGAGCTGTATATACTCTTTCGGATATGATCCCTCTTCTGGTAAAGAACGGTCATGTAGCGTCATCAAGCGAGTGCAGACGGCTTATACAGCAGGGCGGCATGCAAAAAAACGGCGAGAGGATAGATGACATCTCCTGCCCTGTTGCTGACCGTGATGTACTCAAGATAGGTAAAAAGAAGTTTGTAAGGATAATAAAATAGAACTATTCGGCTAAGATCATGGGAGGATCCGTAAGGACAACGAATGCATACTCGCATTCGTTGTCACCCCATTTACATGTCATGCGAAAACCTCTTATCTGAGAACCTGCTTCATAATCGGAAGGGATGGAACTTACCAGTGTTGCCATATTTTCAAGCAGAGAAAAACTTGCCTTCTTCCCAATAAACTCCAGCTCTATATCCTGCGTATAATAGAAACGCTGCGTTCCGTCTTCATCCAGGCAGCAGTCTGTCAGGGT
>JBAYNV010000240.1:0-2620 GCA_041678685.1 Clostridia bacterium | reverse complement strand
TCCCTTCGCATATCAGTACCGCATTGCCTGTAAGTGTTATGCCTTCATCAGAGTAATTTACTATTAAGTCCCCACCTCTGAGATTTACTGTTATATCCGTATTCTTCTCGCAGAAGCCGTTTTCGACCGCGGCCACTACCGCAGCGCATGCTCCCGTTCCGCATGCCATCGTCTCACCGTTTCCTCTTTCCCATACGCGCATCTTGATAGTGTTCTTATTGACGACGCGTATGAATTCGGTATTTATACGTTCAGGGAAGATCGGGGCATTTTCAAACTTGGGACCTATTTCCTCTACGTTCACTCCTTCGACCCTGTCAACGAATACCACGCAGTGGGGATTGCCTACAGATACGCACGTTATATTATATCTTTCATCATCTATCTGGATGCGTTTGTTTATGACCGTATCGGTATCGGATATGACCGGTATCTTATCTTTGTTCAGTTCTGCTTTTCCCATACTGACGCATGCGGAGCTCACGCGGTCATTGATGGTATACAGCTTCAGTTCCTTTATGCCGCTGGCCGTATCTATGAACATGGGGTTTTTTCTGCATATGCCTCTGTCATAAACGTATTTGGCGATACAGCGTATGGAATTGCCGGCCATCTTTCCTTCACTGCCGTCTTTATTGAATATCCTCATCTTTGCGTCGGCTTTGTTTGAATTCTCAATAAGAACGACTCCGTCTCCGCCAATCCCGAAGTGTCTGTTGCACAGATCTATCGCGAGCGATTCGGGGCAGGTTATCACGTTATCCCTGTTGTCAAAGTAGATATAGTCATTGCCCGAACCCTGCATTTTTGCAAAGCTGAGTTTAAGTCTTTCTTTTCTCATGTGGCATATATCGACCAGTTCGGTATTGTCCTGGTTGAAGCGGCTTGCTATTATATCTGCAAGTGCGTTGGCCGTATCCAGTGATGTAAGTACGGGAACGGATAACTGTATCGCTCTCTTGTGCAGCCGTATAAAGTCATCCATGGCTTCTTTTGAGTTAGGTATCGTGCATATTATATATTTGATCTTGCCTGCATCTAAAAGGCGTATAAGGGTATCGTCGACTGAAAGCTTGTTAACGGGTATGACATTCATGCCAAGCGTCGCTATAGCCTCAGCCGTGCTCTTTGTAGCATATATCCTTATACCCTGTTCATGGAATTTCTTTGCTACCTTCAGTATCTCCATGCGATCCTTTTTGTCGACAGATATGAGGATGCCTTTTGACTTATCGGTATCCACTTTGAATCCTGCGGATGTAAGGCCTTTGAAAAGCGCTTCGTTTATGGTTTTTCCTATGCCCAATACCTCGCCCGTGGATTTCATTTCCGGTCCGAGCGTGCTGTTAGCGTCAGAAAGTTTCTCAAAGCTGAATACGGGTACTTTTACTGCCACGTATGGCGGCTGCCTGTATAATCCGGTGCCGAATCCGAGATCCTTCAGCTTCTGCCCAAGCATCACTTTTGAAGCTATCTCCACCATAGGTATACCTGTCACTTTTGATATATACGGTACGGTCCTCGAAGCCCTCGGGTTCACTTCTATGACATACAATTCGTTCTCATATATGAGGTACTGTATGTTCACAAGGCCTTTGGTACCCAGCGATAAGGTCAGTTTCTCCGAGCACTCCAGTATGGTTTTGAGCATAACGTCATTGAGGTTATATGGCGGGTATACAGCGATAGAGTCGCCGCTGTGCACGCCCGCTCTCTCTATGTGTTCCATTATACCCGGCAGAAGTATATCTTCGCCGTCGGATATGACATCCACTTCAAGCTCCGTGCCCATCATGTATTTATCCACTAATACCGGATTCTCTATATTCATAGCCAGTATTATATTCATATAGCGGACGACGTCTTCTTCAGTATAGGCTATGACCATATTCTGCCCGCCTATGACATAGCTGGGCCTTAACAGAACAGGGTATGAAAGCTCATTGGCTGCACTGATGGCCTGCTCCAATGTCATCACTGCCGTTCCTTTTGGTCTTTTTATATTGAATCTTCCAAGCAGTTCATCGAATCTTTCGCGGTCTTCAGCCATATCTATGCCTTCGGCTGATGTGCCCAATATGGGTATATTGTTCTTATCCAAAAACTTGGTGAGCTTTATGGCTGTCTGACCTCCGAAGGCTACGACCACTCCTATCGGCTTTTCGACCTTGATCACGTTCATTACATCTTCCGGTGTCAAAGGCTCGAAATAGAGCCTGTCAGCCGTGTTGTAATCGGTCGAAACGGTCTCGGGATTGTTGTTTATGATTATGACCTCATAACCCATATTCTTAAGAGCCCATACGCAGTGCACGGATGAATAGTCGAATTCAATGCCTTGGCCGATCCTTATCGGTCCCGAGCCGAGAACTATGATCCTCTGCTTATCTGTATGTGCAAGCTGCCTTGCCTCGCATTGTTTGTCATATGTAGAGTAGAAGTAGGGAGTAGCAGCTTCAAATTCCGCTGCGCAGGTATCCACCATCTTGTATGATGCGTCCAGGTGCGGGATATCTCTTTTTCCTGATATCCTCTTTAATGCCAAGTCCGTATATCCTAGTTTTTTGCCTGTAAGATAGTCATCATCACCGAAAGATACCGTTATCTTCTTTTCATAATC
>JBAYNV010000239.1:0-2652 GCA_041678685.1 Clostridia bacterium | reverse complement strand
TAAGTCTCCCAGTCGCATATCTTTATACAATCGCTATATTTATACCAGTATTCTGTCACATCAACTACTGTATCGCCATATACAGCCTCAATCTTTTCATATCCGTTGAACCATTCATCATCTTTTACAGGTACCGCCACTGAAGGTACATGATATGCATCATTTACGCTAAGACCGTTATCGAAATCCAGGATCGAGCAGTCAAGAGTCATCCATATGTCGCTATCTCCATATTTAACATTGGCATATACACCCTTGCCTGATGTGTCTTTCCCGTAAATGTCCAGCTTTATTTGGATCCCTGCAGGATATATATATGTATAGTTCCTCACGCTGGTATATGAGCCTAAGTCATTGGGTTTTGCACTGATATTGTTCTTCATATACTTTGCTATATTGTAAACAGGCACAGTCTTCTTCTGTGTCCATATGTATGAATCATCATATTTCAATACTTTGCTGTCATACATCATCTGATATATGTCACTGCCGAAATATTCCCTTAAAACTAAATCTGTTTCATCGTCTCCTTCAAGATAGTCTATATTTAAGATTGTATTAAAAAGTGAAATATTAGGGATTTTATACATACTGTAAACTACGGAGGTTGACCATTTATACAACACGAAACATCTATCCGAACCTCCATATGCATTATTAGTTTTTACCCATGGGCTAAGCATAAATTCCTTGCCATCCTTTATAAAGCGCATTCTGCATTGCTCAATATATGGAGTCATTCCATGGTAAGTGAAAGTCTCTAATACCGGTTTCCCCATTATCTCCTTAAACGATTCCCATATCCCGCTAACATCGACATAGCTGCCATTGATCAGAACCTCTATCTTGTCGAATTTATCATTCAGGAAATCCAGTTCGATATTCCTCGGACCCGGATTTTCAGTCGGTGTAGGTGTAATAATTGGAGTGCCTGAGGGAGACGGGGTAACAGCTGTATCAGTCTGTACAGGAGTTTCTGAAGGTACATCCGTAGGACTCGGTATGACAGCTGTATCAGTTGCAGCCTCAGTCAGTGAAGGAGACGGGGTAGCAATGTCTGTGTTCACAGTATCGCATGATGACAATGTCATCAGCAGTATTAAAGTTATAAGTATTATTCGTGTTTTTTCATTAGATTACTCCGGTTTTTTCAATTATCGTTATATATATATTCTCAGGATCATATAGGTGTGTTTATAAATCCACAAACATCAAACATGTCCTGATATTAATTCTTTTGCATTCTTTTTCATCATAATCCTCTAATTGTATGTAATGGTAAGGGTCTGATCGATATTAAATATGGCTTATGTATTACCAGTATATGCCTAAATCAGACAATTCAAGATTGTTAATAAAAAGTTTACAATTATGGGAAATATAGAATTATTTAATTTGTTTTACCAATATGTAATGTATAAAGAAAAAAGGCTTAGTATGCGACAGATCCGCAATCTGTTATCCTGCCTTTTTTATTATTACCAGCCTGTTTCAGCTTTATATCAGTTCGATATCCTTACTGATACTTGTCGCTTCCCGGTCATATTTATATACTCTGTCCCTTATTTCCGCGCAGTTTGTTTTGTTGCAGTATTCCAGTATTATGGGCGTGCCTTCGGTATATTTGTGATAGAGCCTTAAGAACTTCACCCAGTTTATATCACCGTCGCCTACATTCCTTCCGTATGCATCATTTATTTTCCTGTCCTTGCCGTGGAAGTACGCGACATGATCCTTAAGATACTTGAACATGTCATCTTCATCGGAATTTGCAAACAGATTGGCAGGATCAAGAAGTATCTTCAGGTTGTCTCTGTTACATTGTACGATGAAATCCCTCGTTCTTTTTGCTGACGGAGTAAGGTCCAAAATGCACGGTTCAAATGCTATGGAAACACCGTAACCTTTGGCAATATCCAGAAGCCTGATCATATTTGTTTTGAAGTAATCGAAATCCTTTTCGTACGTATCGGCGTTTATCCCTCTTCTGCCGGGAATAAATCCGCTTTCGGTAGATACGAACGGTATCTTGTTTGCCGCAGCGACCTGGATGTATCTTTCATATGATTTGAAGTTAATTTCCTGTTTTTCGGCATCCTGCTCGAACAGTGATGAAAATGCACCGACCGACATGATCTTTATGCCTGCTTTCCTGAATTTCGCCACAGTCTCTGCTGCAAAGGCATCTGTCAGAGCGGACATATCCTTTGATCCGTTATACTGCCAACAGTTCACTTCGGAAAACATGAAGCACAGCTCCGTATATTTGAATCCGAAACCCGCCATGGTCGATACGCATTCATCGACGGGCACTCCGGCATAAGCTCTTGACACTATACCTATATCCATATTAATACCCTCCTGCATTTTACTTTCTGTTTTTATCCGAGTAGCTCCATCCGTGTTTTAACAATATGCTTCGAATCGGTCTGAGTACGAAATATATTATGACCGTTTCAACTAGTATGACCACACCGAATTTTATGCTTCTTGCAAGTAACAGCTCCTTTATCGGAGTCTGATACAGAACATAGAGCGCTGCCGTCATCAGGCAGAAGTCGCTTATGAATGCCTTTGTAAGAACAGTTATGATGGTCCTTTTCCATGTTATTTCTTTTCTGTAAAGGAAGAAACCGTATATAAGGCCGTTGG
>JBAYNV010000238.1:0-2659 GCA_041678685.1 Clostridia bacterium | reverse complement strand
CACGCTCAGGAACATGAATATGCTTGAGAGCGATACAAGCACTATCATCAGTGTCCCTGTAACGGCTGACCTTGCCAACTGCGTGATGCTGTACCATATCACGGCAGGTAGACCTCCCTTTATTCCTCTGCCGTTCTTAAGCCTGTATGGTATCTTCGTCTTTTCTATCTTTTCCCCTCCCTTGATGATAAGGCATAATGCTGATGATATGCAGAGTATCAAAAGGAGCGTTCCTGTCTGTATGGCAAATGCCATAAGAAGCGGGGAAGGGGTACTGTCAAGCGTAGCCTTGGCAGACACAGGTTCAGGGACTGGAAGGGAGGGTTCAGCCTTCAGCTCCTGCAAAGAGGCCTCTCCTGCCGTTATACCTTCATTTGCCGTATCCATTATGCTGCCGTAGAGGGAGAGGCATATAACGGCGCTTATCAGGATAGAGACAATTGATATGATGATGACCGTTAGGACCGCGCGCAGACGTATTTTCTTATCCCCGCTCCTTATGTTTTTGACAATGGCATATACAGCCATTGATGCGACAGCTACTGCAAGTGCAACTGTAGATATATATGTAACGATTCTGGTTTTATCGGATAGTGAATTAAGATATGACAGGGAAGGGTCCGCGTGTTCATAGTAGTAGAACATCCCCCCATATCCCAGAGCTTCCATCTCAGCTTCAAAAGCTGAGGCGCTTCCGCTCTTAAGGATATACGACCTTGAGTCAGGTATGCCGGTATATCTGTCTCCACCCAGATCAGTCAGTGAAGACTGCACCTTCACATCTTCACCTACTGAAGCTTCAGGTATGAGCACTGTATTAGGGGTGAAGCCGCAGCATTCGGTGTCCCATGCCTCATCATCCTCATAGATGCCTGCGACCGTATAGCTTCCTTCTTCCAGGAAATCGCTGCCAGGGTTGTATAGACTTGGGGACCATGATGTTCCTGTAGAGCCTGTATTAAGGGTATAACCGTTGCTCCAGAACTTCAGGTCCAGGATATCCCCGACCTTGATGCTGTTGCTCTTAGCTAGCTGACTGCTTATAAGGCAGAGCTTTTTACCGGACAGGCAGTCCTCCTCCGTGAAGGCGGTGCCTTCTGTTATATGTGCCCTTCCGCTGCTGAATAGGGGTATACTACTGATGTCATTTGCGGTGACTATCTTCACGGATTCCTTAGTCATCTTCCTGCGTGTTATGATGCTTTTCCATGTGCTGTTTACATCAGAAGACAGGAACTCCTCCAACGAGCCTTCTATTTTGGCATATGATAGATATGACGCGTCAGGGTATGCGGCAAGATAGCATTTTGTAAGTAAACTGGAGATGCCGTCTATTTCAGTTATCCTTGTCTCTTCAGATACGCCGATGATCCCGTACATGCTTTCCTCGAACTTCACGTCTGTCACAGGGATCAAGAAGTCCGCTTCAGACAGTGTGAAGTACGGGGCCTGGCTTTCCTTGAAAGAGGAGTTAAGGTAGGATACAGTCCCGTTGAGTATGTATTTGGATCCGACAATGAAGAATCCGTCCAAATCCGCCGTCACCTGGGAGGACCTTATTTTTATATATGAATATGGGTAGTCTGGGTCAAGGACAGGGGAGAGGCTCTTATCTATTGCAATAGTCACCACATATCCGAAATAGTCATGATGTGCTCCCTCGCTGTCTATCCGCTGGGACAGGCTGCGGAATTCTATTGCCGTACATGTGCCTACTATTACAGAATCCTTGTATGGCTTGTTGTCAGATGCAGGTACAGAAATCCCATATTCGTCAGATACGACGGTATTCAGTCCAGCATGAGCCATGCACTGGAACATTACATCAGTATAATCTGTATATGAGGACGAGCCTGCAGCGGAATACGCTTCCTGCAGAAGGCTGTACGGGTAAACCTGCGTGTCTGACTTGCTGTTCGGGAGGAACTCGCTTTCTTTCAGCCATGCTGAAGATATCCGGCCTTCCGAGGCCTTGCTTATACTGTTTTCTGACGAACGCCATATCCCTAAGGAAAGGGCCGAACATAAGCTGAGCAGTAAGACAAGCAGCATTACAGATGCCCTTGAGACCCATTTGTTTACCTTGTTCTTCTTTTCTTTTTTCATTTAACGCCTCCAGTTATTTATGTGGTAAGGCGTTATCCCGAAAACGGGATAACGCCGCTATCTACTTTACCTATCAACTACCAAAAGAAATCAAATCTTGTACCGCAATTGATGCAGTCACCGTACCACCATTCCACACCTGTGGATAATGTCCCATGATAGTAAACATTAAGGATTGAATGTTCGCTATATAGTTGCACAGTATCTTGTGTTAAGTCATAACATTTTTCACAATGTTTGTACTCAGTATAGTCACGGACACAATATGTATCATCATAATAATAGTATGGTCCTGTTTCGGAGTATAAGAACCAGTATGTATGATCACATGCCGCGGACACCGTGAGAGCAAGACCTAATAGCAGTACGACAAGCAGTACGATAGATACTATCCTTTTTTTCATGTTTTTCACTTCCTTTCGTATATATTAATATGATCATATTTTTTTCTCGTTTAGATGCACATATCCCTTATTCATAATCACTGTATAGAGTGATGTCTATTACATCAGTATCTCCGCCTGAACCGTATACATAATATGTGATTACTGCT
>JBAYNV010000237.1:0-2687 GCA_041678685.1 Clostridia bacterium | reverse complement strand
TCCTGTATGCGGCAAGTATTTTAGCATCGATCGCATTTGTAGTAGTCATGGTAGCTGTACTTGGACCTAAACTTCCCAATATGATACAGCAGATGAGGGACATGTTTGAGCAGTTTGGAGTCAATTTCCCATTTGGCAGGTAGCAAACAGGCGATAAGCCATCGAATATAGTATAGATATGATCAAAACAGCCGTATGGCTGTTTTTTTACTGCAAATGCATGAATTTCACGCATTACTAACACAAATCTATCACAAACGTATACTATACTCGGTATCAGAAAGGCAAATAAATGATCGAAGTTTTCAACCGATACGAAGAGAAGTACATTATGAACAGCGAGCAGTTCAAAGCGTTTCTTCATAAAGCCGATATATATGCAAAACCTGATGAGCATTGTACCAACGGTGACATGTACTCGGTCACTAACATATATTTTGATAATGATAATTATGACCTTGTGAGAATGTCAAACCAGAAGCCTTATTACAAGCAGAAAGTCAGATTGAGAGGATACAGCGGTATTAAGCCGGAAGATTTCGTATATCTTGAAGTTAAAAAAAAGGTAGGAGGCCTGGTCAACAAAAGGAGGACCTGCATCACACTAAGAGAAGCTGCTGACTATATCGATCTGGGCAGGATACCTAGGAGGATATCAAATATGCAGGTTTTCAATGAACTGGATTATCTTTTCAGCCTGTATGATCTGAAGCCTAAGATGATGCTTTGCTATGACAGGATCGCATACAATTCAAAGGGCGGCCATGATATAAGGATAACAGTTGACAATAACATAAGATTCAAAAAAAGCGGTATCAATATGTGTGACACTGCTGGCCTTATAAAACTTACTGACGATGATACATGGATAGTAGAGATAAAAACAGGTGACAGCATACCTTTATGGTGCACAAGGATCCTGTCAGAAATGGATGTCATATCATCATCTTTTTCCAAATACGGAAATGCGTATGAATACTGTGTAAAAAATAGAATCGAAAACGAAGGAGAAAAAATAATATGCTTGAGGAAATATTCGGAAGCACAACCGAAGAAACAATTACATTTGTTTTCGCAGTACTGAATATAGCAGTAGCGCTTGCCTGCGGTCTGGCAATAAGCCTGGTATATATGAAAACTATAAGAAACAGTGATTACTCTCAGAATTTCATGATCACACTTGTTATGCTGTCCGCAGTCGTTGCTCTGGTCATAATGATGGTAGGGAACAGTGCGGCGAGAGCCCTGTCAATGGCAGGAGCATTCACACTTATACGCTTCAGGTCTGCGCCGGGAGATCCAAAGGATATACTGTATATATTCCTTTCAATGGCTATGGGACTGACTTCAGGGCTGGGATATATCGCATATGCCGGATCGATCACGGTACTTATGTGTCTGGTACTAATGATTTTGGCAAAGACCGGCTTCGGGCAGAGAAAAGCACATATCAAAAGCCTTCGCATAACGATACCTGAAGATATGGATTATGCTGGAGTATTTGAAGAAGTATTTGCAAGATACACGAAAAGCTATACTTTTGAAAAAGTAAAGACTACGGACCTTGGATCGCTGTTTGAACTTACATATACGGTCGTAATGAATGAAGATGCAAATGAGAAAGCTATGATAGATGAATTAAGATGCAGGAATTTCAATCTTACGATCATTCTTTCAGCTAAAGCAGATAATATGAGCCTGTCAGTATAGTGATAAATATGTGCCAAAGAACAGTTTTCCGTGTCTTTCTCTGATCAATATAGCAGATGGTCACAGAGCAGTAAGTCAGATATACGTAATAAAAAGGAGCCCTGCAGTTACGCAGGACTCCTTTATTGTTTATCCCGGTCCGATATTAGTTCATGCTTGCCCACAGTTGTGCATAATTCTGTGAGGATGTCTTACCCAGCTGAGCATTCATGAAGTCCAGAGTTACCTGAGGATTCAATGCCATGATTGCATCAAGATATGTTCTGAGCGCTTCGGTCGTGTCTACACCTTCAACCATAACGCTTGATACATACTGCATGCCTGTCTTTGCCCACTCAGAAATAACTGAAGTGTATTCTATGTTTGTAGGCTGTTCAAACTGTCCTGCAAGAATATAAAGTCTTCCGTCATTGTATTCATTGAATACTGTATATCTTCTTGCAAGGTTAGCAGCTGAAACATTGACCTGTTGAGCATCCCATTCGGCATCACCGGAGTTATATGCTGATGTATATCCGTATGTTCCTATATCAAGAGCATATCCCGGATGTCCGCCTATAATATTTGGTCCGCCTATTGTTCCCTTAACGGTTCCGTCATCAGCCATCTGATAATACAGAAGATATACTGATTTTCCGTCAAGATAGTATCCTATATCCCCGTTAATATCTGCCTGTGGAACACCATATCTGAATGTGAAGAAATCTGATGCTGTTCCATAACAAAGCGTTATGAACCAGTTGATGACTTCCTTAGGTTGTGCTGTATTAGCCATCAAAACATAAGGAGCACCGATCTCTGTCTTCCAGCAGTTGACCTTCTGCGTAACTTTTCCTGTAAGAGCGCCTATCGAAACCATGTAAGCCGAAGTACCTATGTTCTTCTTAACAGCGTCTTCCCATGAAATAAGCCATGTATCCCAATAGAAACAGGATCCTGCCTGGCCGTTTGACATAAGGTTTCTGACGTTTGTGGAG
>JBAYNV010000236.1:0-2726 GCA_041678685.1 Clostridia bacterium | reverse complement strand
ATACCCATGCATGCTAAGCACTACAGATCATGAATTAGGTGATTTCATGGCATTGCTTCGCACGTCAGTCCGCGAAGAAAGACGTCTGATCTTTATAGACCACAAGGTACTTATGGCATGTCTGAACTGGATAAGGGACCATGTGCATATGATGAAATCCTTCTGCCATTGGGAATATGATCTAAAAAGCTTCATGGATTTCTTTCTTGACAGTCAGGCTCCGCAAGGTTACTTTTTTGAACTCATAAAACAACTGGATGATTCTCACTGGCAGTTCGTGGATCCTGACTGTTACAGGATATATGAAGCAGACAATCTTGCCGCAGTTCGATTAGAGATAGAAGCGGATATAGAGTACTTAATGGTCGAAGGCGCAATAAGGGTGTATAAGGCTACCGGAGATGATGAGTGGATGAGATCCGCATTGCCAAAGCTAGAAAAAGGCATTGAATATATGATGTCTTCAGATAAAAGATGGGATGCAAAAAGAGGTCTTGTCAAAAGAGCCTTCACCATAGACACATGGGACTTTGCCTATGGCCAGCCAAATGAAAACAGAAGACTGGAAGAATATACTCCCATGAGTATAATGCACGGGGATAATTCCGGAGTATATGCGGCCTGTATGTCATTGGCATGGCTGAATGAAAGATCCGGGAACATAGAAAGAGCTGAGTACTGGCGTCTTAAGGCTTATGATCTTAAAACAGCTATGTTCAAGTATCTCTGGAACGGTAAGTACTTCATACACATGCTGCACATAGATCATTTGGGTGCCGATGATCTGGAAAATACGAGGTTATCGTTATCCAATACATATGACATGAACAGGGGAGTCACGGATCTGTCTGAATCAGGCAGCATCATAACGGAATACATGAACAGAAGAGGCCAAAACGGTCATTTTGCCGAATGGTATTCAATAGACCCTCCATATGCAGGATTCAATGGGATAGGTCCGAATTCTTATATCAATGGCTGTATATCTCCCTTTACTGCAGGGGAACTGGCTAAAGCGGCTTTGAATAACGGATATGAGGAATACGGCTATGATATATTGAAAAGACTTATGGTAATGGCGAAGAAAGATAAGAATATATATTTCCTTTACAGCAACGATACCGCTTCACCAAGAGGGGGAGGCCCTTCGGGCTGGGGTGCGGCTTCCATATTGTCTGCGATCGATGAAGCATTGGCAGGGGTCGTCGATACGGATGTTTTATACAGAAAGATCAGTTTCAGCCCAAGATGGGCCACGACTCCGTATACTGACTTAAGATATATAACCGGGTATGAAGTGAGTAACAGAACAGTGGACATACGGTATATGAGGTCAGATGAGGGCATGCTTATAGAGGCAGTATCCTGTGCCAGGGAGATCGATTGCCATATACTTCTGCCTGTCGGGGTTGATCTGGAAAGCATAAAAGTAGATGGCCAATCAATACCGTTTAAGTTATCAGCTGTAAGGGATTCAATGTATGCGGATTTTGGTATAATTAACAAAGAGGAGAGAAACAGTAACAGGATAGAGTGCCTGTTTAGGAATAAATGAAAAGATATGTTAAAAAGCTGATCAGAATATCGGTGTTCGTACTGGCATTTGCTGCATCATTAATAGTATTTGCCAATATCACTATGCCTAAAAGATACGATTACGGTTCCACCTGGGGATGTTATCTGGAAGAACCTTCTGATTCCATCGATGTCCTGTTCTTTGGCAGCTCGCTGGTATACTGTAATGTAAACCCTTCAGTGATCTATGAGAACTCCGGGATAACTTCATATGTCATGGCAGGGCCGGAACAGACGATACCTATCACATATTACTACATCAGGGAAGCTGTCAGGACGCAGACCCCTAAGACCATATTCCTTGAAGCGACAGGCATGTTCTATGAAGAGTACCAGGACTATACGAAGGTGAATATAGGGTATATGCCATGGTCTGTGAACAGGATAAGAGCGACACTGGAAGCAGCGGAAGGATCGGAAAAGCTGGGCCTGCTGTTCCCGTTATATAACTATCATGGCAGATGGTCATCACTGACCCTTAGCGACTTGAAAACAGGTATTTTAGGGTATGAGAAAGATATGCTTGCAGGGTATACATTCCTCGATAAAATCGAACCACAGACCGGACCATGGGCAAGAGGAGAGGTGCTGGACAGGGAAACTTATAGCAATAACCTGGAATATATGAAGATGATAGCGGATTTCTGTAAGAAGGAAGGCATATCCTTAATTGTGTATCTCAGCCCGACCTATTCGGTATTAAGTCAGGGAAACCTTGAAATGCTTAAAACTGATCTGTCTGAAATCTCCGGTGTAACATATATGGATATTCATGATAAATTCGATTACGGTATAGATCAGGATACGGACTTTTTTGATCTTATGCATTTCAACTGTCTGGGTGCCGAGAAGTTCTCCACGTATTTAGCTTCATTAATCCAATCATTTGATATGAAGGCTACAGAAAATGAGGATGTCGAGTTATGGTGGTCCAGAGTTGCGAATTTCTTGAAGTTAAAAGGGCAGTCAGGCATCAGTTCAAAAAGTGATCCGGAACCTGTTGAAACACCTGCCGATACGCCGGTTTTGGATACTATAGAGACGGAATATGAGACCCTTATTTCTCTTGTCAGAAGCGGTGCATATGCCGAAGCCATAACATTTTATGACGGTTCTTTGGCATTGAAAGAGGGATATAAAAAAGCAGGCCT
>JBAYNV010000235.1:0-2751 GCA_041678685.1 Clostridia bacterium | reverse complement strand
GAATGGTAAGCAAGTGCAAATTCAAAAGAAAGATAGGACGGGCCGTAAATACTTGATGCCAGATAATAACCAGGTATGTTTTTATCAGTTTCATATAATCCTCTGATAACAGGGATCAGTTCACCGCTGTCCACAAGCCTCTGGATCTTAGCCGCAGGATTCGTATATTTCTTTAGCTCTTCATATAGTATTGCTGTTGTTTTTATCATATTTTCTCCACCTATTACAATTATACTGCATTATCAGGAGAAAATAAAGTATTTTTTGGAATCATCATCGCAAGGGCATATCAGCATAACTTTGGACCACATATTCACTGTAAATCGTTACTTAATATTTGCATGTGAGTACCGGAAGCAGTAAATACTAATGAAGGTTTGTTGTATTAAAAATATATAATAAGTATAATTTAAGTATAAATATCAAGGGGATGTGAATGAAATGAAAACCACCAAAGCAGGTAAATTATCAGTCATTATGGGTATTATCTCCGTGATCATGCTGGTCATTCTGGTTGCAACAAGACGTTATGTCCCGGCAGGAACGGTTCAGGCGATAGTATCAGCATCATTATTGATATTATCCCTTATAGTTGCCCTGGTCGCAGGGATAAAATTCGTATGGAAAGATAAAGGACGTTCAGTAGCGGTTTACATATCGATGGGTGTCAGCATATTACTCCTTCTGATGATATTAGGAGACCTGATTGCTGATATTCTACACTGATATACCGATACGTAAATCAATATGTCTTTTCACCGCTTAATCAAGTTAAGCTGCATTATGTGGAGAAAATATAGGATTTGTAAGGAATAATAAACTTAGCTTTGTACTATATATATAAATATGATCATCAGTTGATTTTCACTTTCTGATATTACGGGTCAAAGGATTGATTATCAACTAAAAAGAATGACATTTACCTTTCTCCTACAATCGTATGTCTAAGTTATTTCCTTTACTATATCCATATCCGAAGCACCTTTTATCAGGATATCAACGTAAAATCCGCAGTCAGTCGAATATTCTTCATCATATATATCAGCTTCAAAAGCCCATCTTTTTTAAATATATGCTCTGTAATATAAGTTACTATTCTGTTCATCATTACACTCGATTATGCCAGATAATCTTTAATGCATTATGATTTGTACATATCTAATCAATGCTAATCATTACTAATCATTTTTGTTTACTTTCATGATTAGCAAATGTATAATATGATCAGAAAGAGAGGATATACATGGATATTGAGAGCATGACTACAGAGTATAAAAGCGAGTATACAGATGATATAAAAAAGACAGTTATAGCTTTTGCAAATACTAAAGGTGGAAATATATATATTGGAATTGCCGATGATGGCAGAGTGCTTGGTATTGATAATCCCGATGAAACCATTTTGAAGGCTGGAAATAGTATAAGGGATTCAATAAAACCTGATATAACGATGCATGTCCAATATGAAACCAAACAGATTGCAGATAAAAATATTGTTATTATTTATGTAGAAAAAGGATCATCTGCCCCTTATTATCTATCAATAAAGGGAATTCGACCTGAAGGCGTATTCGTACGACAGGGTGCCTCAACAGTTCCTGCATCAGATAGCCATATCATAAAAATGATTAAGGATAATGCGTCAGATGATTTTGAAACAACTAAATCTATCATCCAGGACTTGACCTTTATTGAGTCCGAGAAGTATTTCAAAGAAAGAAAAGTCGAATTTAAGGAAGAGCAGAAGCGATCTTTAGGTATTATCAATTCAGATGGGTTTTACACAAACCTGGGATTGCTATTCTCTGATCAGTGCATTCATTCAATTAAACTGGCAATATTTCAAGGTATAAATAAATTAACTTTCAGGGACAGAAAAGAGTTTTCCGGATCTATACTTAAGCAGATAGATGATGTCTTTAAGTATATTGATTTTTTTAACAGAACCAGATCTGAGTTTTCGGGTTTAGACAGGATCGATACACTTGATTACCCAGTTGAAGCAGTCAGAGAAGCATTATTAAATGCGGTCACGCATAGAGATTATTCATACAGCAGCAGTACTCTGATAAGTTTATTTGATGACAGGATTGAATTTGTTTCACTTGGAGGACTCCCAAAGGGTATTACATACAATGATATGCTGCTTGGTATATCGGTATTAAGAAACAGTCATGTCGCAGACATATTTTATCGTCTTCACTTAATAGAAGCATATGGAACCGGCATTCAGAAAATAATGGAATCGTACGATACTTTTTGTTCAAAACCAAAAATTGAAGTATCTGATAATGCCTTTAAAATTACTCTTTTAAACACTAACTATAAACACGATTTTACAGTTAAGGAGAATACTGTTACTCTCAACGAACAGAAAGTACTTGATTATCTGAATAACAAGTATCATTCTACAAGAAAGGAAATTGAAGACTCTGCAGGATTATCACAAGCTACAACAATACGTACTTTGGGCGATTTGATTGGCAAAGGACTTATAGTAAGACAGGGAGAAGGGAAAAGTACTACTTACAGGAAAAGATTTTAATCATAATCAATCATGACAATAACCAGGTCCGTCGAAAAACAACGAATGAAACCGGCGAAAAACATGGATTCAATGTGCAAGTTGACGAAATAATGACCTATATATCCTTAGGCTGTAAATATCCTTTTGCCCATTTGTTTCCCAGCTGTTTATTATACTTCAACCATCAGTCTGCATGAGAAAAATCAAGGTCAGACTCTTGTTTC
>JBAYNV010000234.1:0-2754 GCA_041678685.1 Clostridia bacterium | reverse complement strand
TTGCAGTTATTCTGAAAACGATTCATTACCGCTTAATCCTAGCAATCACTCTGTTGGCACATACTGGTCAGTCACGACGTCAGCAACCTGCACTGCTTCAGGTATACGCTCACAGATATGTTACGGATGCAGTGCAGTACTGTCAACACAGACTATACCGGCACTGGGACACAGCTGGAGCGGATGGGTATACCAATATAGATATTATGATGAGGATCTTCAGTATTATGTCCGTGTATACAAGAGGACATGCAGCAGTTGCGGCGCTGTCGAGTATGACTATTTGGAATAATAGGCTGTTTTATTTAGGAGACACATAAAAATGAAAAATTTATCTAGCAGTAGAAGATATGTGAGAATCATATTTTACATCATAACTATGATGTTAATGAGCATTACAATATGTGCTTTTATGCAGCCTTTGAATGTGAGCGCTAACGAGCCATTACCAACTCAAAGGCTTGGAGACTATCTATATTATTATCCTGATTATAATAATGTGTATGGCTATGTCGGGACAGAAGAGGATATAGTAATTCCGATTATTAATAATGATCCGATAGAAATTTATACATTGGGCAAGAATAAATATATAAGGAATGTCACATTGAATGACAAGGTATGGAGTGTAGATAATTATGCATTTAAAGGATGCAAGAATTTACAGAATATATACGTAGATCCTGATAATGAGTATTATAGTTCTATAGATGGGGTCCTGTTTGACAAGGAAGGTACGACCCTCTTAATATATCCACCGGGCAGAACGCAAGCGGAATACCACATACCGGGAGGGACTCTTGATGTTTCTAGCATAGCATTTGGTAAAGAAAGATGTTTCCTTAATTTAAGACTATATCTTAAGAGGATATATCTTCCTGCAAGTGTAGAAGAATGCATCGTAGATTTCGAGACATTAAAAGCTGTTTATGTGGACAGTAAGAACGAGAAGTATATGAGCATTGACGGGATGCTTATCGAGAGGAAGACGGGGGAGCTGGTACTGTATCCTGAAGCAAAATCAAAGCGCTTCATTTCCCCAGACGAATTAAAGAGTATAGGGGAGAACGTGTTTTACCAGAAAGGAATCCGATATGCAGGATTCAATGATGATCTGTCGAAAATAGGTACATATGCGTTTTATGGGTGCAGATTGCGTAAGGTTGACATACCTGACAATGTTTCGCTTATAGAAGCTTATGCTTTTGATAAAAACAGGATAAGAATTCTCAAACTAGGCGATTCAGTCAGGATAATTGATACAGGTGCATTCAACCGTAACAAAATCAGGAAGCTCAGGATAGGAAGCAGTGTGGAAGTAATAGGATCGAAAGCTTTTTTAGAAAACAGGATAACTAGCTTGAAACTCAACGATTCATTAGAATATATTAACGGAAGCGCATTTGAAGACAATAAGATAACCAGACTGGAACTAAACAATTCATTAATATGGATTGGTGGAAGAGCATTTGAAAACAATAGAATAGTAAAACTTAAACTCAATAATTCACTAGAATATATTGGAGGATATGCTTTTTCTGGAAACAATATTAAAGGCGAGCTGATACTGCCTGCCAGTCTGGAGTATATAGGGGAATATGCATTTACATCGGAAAGAATATCTAAAGTGGTAATATCGGATGGGGTACTAATAGAAGGAAGCCTGTTCGGGTCTGACAAGTTCAAGATAGCATATGACGAGCATGGTGCGGGTGAATATGTGCGGACTGATGAAGGGGAATGGATAAAGGTTGATTGATATGGATGAAGTCAAAAAGCAAAGGAATAAGAAGCACATAATACTCATATTACTGGTTCTGCTGGTTGTATCGGCAGTAATAGTATATATATGTATTGATAAAAGTAACAACCCATTCATTGTGCAATTATCTGATGAAGGCATGGTAATAACAGGATATCGGGGATTTGCCAGGGAAGTTGACATACCTGATGAGATAGACTCGGTTTATGTTACTGCCATCGGTGATAGGGCTTTTGCTGATAACAAGCGTTTAACGGGTATAAGCATACCTGACAGTGTAACTTCAATAGGAGAAGGCGTATTTTCCAACTGTTCCTCATTGGTACAAGTAAAGCTGTCATCAAATATAAAAGAAATATACAATAACACCTTTCTTAACTGTAAAAGCCTTGAGAAGGTTATATTACCTGACGGTGTGGAAACAATCGGTTCAAAGGCTTTTTGCGGCTGTTCAGCATTAAAGGATATTGAGTTGTCAGTGAGCTTAGTAACAGTTGGCGAATACGCTTTTAGCGAATGCCAATCCTTGGAATCAGTCAGCCTGCCTGAACGGATCTTGTCCATAGGTAAAGGAGCATTTTCAAGATGCTATATGCTAGAAAGCATTACGATTCCTGACGGTATTCAAACAATTTGTGAGGATACATTCAGTGAATGCGCAAGCATGAAAGAAATTGAACTCTCAGACTCAGTAAAAACGATAGAAAAAAATGCATTTTTTAACTGTGAAAGTATGGAATATATTGACTTTGGCTCTGTAGAGAGCATAGGAAATCGCGCATTCGCATACTGTTTCAATTTAAATGATATTTCTTTATCTGATAATACTGCAATTATCGAAGAGGGGGCATTCTATTATTGTCGAGACCTTAAAGAACTAGTATTACCGGACACTGATATTCAAATAAGATCTGGTGCTTTTGGTAATTGCTATAGTCTTAGCAGAATATTAATGCCGCCTAATGTGAATCTTCAAAAATCTGAAGCATTCT
>JBAYNV010000233.1:0-2761 GCA_041678685.1 Clostridia bacterium | reverse complement strand
GATACAGTACCATTTGAAATATAATGCTGTAAAGAACCTATCATAGTCTCGCGTGTGAAGTCTATCATTTCATTGTTCTCATGTTTTCTGACCGCATTGATCGCAGCAACAAGTCCGGAAACAGCTGACTCCATATACCCTTCAACTCCGGATATCTGACCTCCAAAAAAAATATTACAGTATTCCTTCATTTGAAAGTATCGATTTAGAACGTCAGGTGCTTTCAGATAAATATTTTTATGCATGACCCCGTATCTCACGATGCGTGCATTTTTTAAAGCCGGTATATACTTCATCAGTTCCCTCTGCGCCGGAAAAGTAAGGTTTGTCTGGAATCCTACCAGATCATATATGGTGGCTTCCTTATTATCCTGTCTGAGCTGCAGTACCGCATAATCCAGTTCCGGTCTGTGAGGATTTGTCAAACCTATCGGTTTCATAGGTCCGTATCTTAATGTATCTATTCCTCTTTTTGCCAGTATCTCAAAAGGCATACAGCTTTCAAATACCTTCTTATTTTCAAAGTCTTTTAAAATGGCTGTATCAGCATTGCTGACAAAATTATAAAAAAGACCGTATTCATCTTTTGTAAAAGGGCAGTTTATATATGCTGCTTCCCCTTTCCCATATCTTGATGCCATATATGCATTACTCATATCTATATCTTCAAGTTCAATGCTTGGTGATACCGCATCAAAAAAGAAGAGATTACTCTTACCTGTTACATCTGAAAGATTATTTGCCAGTTCAGGCGCAGTAAGAGGTCCCGTACATATTATCGTAGTTGTTTCTTTATCATCAATAAAAGGCTGTATGCTATTTATCTTTTTATTTATTACAGTTATATTTTTATCATTGGATAATCTGTCAGTGATATATTTTGAAAATCCTTCCCTATCGACAGCAAGAGCGGAACCTGCAGGCAAAGAATTCTTCAGACCGCTTTCAAGTATAAGGGAACCGAGCAAAGACATTTCACATTTTAATAATCCGCATGCTGTCGTAATTGACGAATTTTTTAATGAATTACTGCATACAAGCTCCGAAAAAAGATCGCTTTTATGAGCTTCCGTATGATGATCCGGTTTCATTTCATACAGATTGACATGATATTGCTTTCTGGATAAATAGTTGGCGGCTTCGCATCCCGCAAGGCCTGCACCTATTACATTGAAGTTACTATTCATCGGTCTGAGTATCTTCATCCTTCTTGGAAACTTTTATGATTTTGGAAGCATAGTCACATTTATCAGAAGAACATTTTACGACTGCCTGCTTATTTTCATACAGTTTTACAAGAAAATTATTACATTTAGGGCAGAACTTACCTGTGGGAATACCCCATGATGAAAAATCGCAAGCAGGATAATTTTCACATGATAGGAATTTGATACCTTTTTTTGTCTTCTTATTTATTACATTTGCACCGCATTTAGGGCATTTGTATCCGGATTCCTGATTTATAGGTTTGATATTTTTGCATGCCGGATATCCTGGACAAGCAAGAAAATCGCCGTATCTACCGGATTTTATGACCATTTTTTTACCGCATTTATCACATATGACATCCGACTCGACAACGATTTTTACAGTATTTTTATCAGCTTCTTCGACTTGTCTGATGAAATCCTTATAAAATCCATCTATCAAAGAAATCCAATCGATCTTTCCTTCCTCTATGCTGTCAAGGTCCTTTTCCATTTTTGCAGTGAATCCGTAATCGAGTAGCTTAGTAAAGCTTCTGACCATAAGATCATTTACAGTAGTTCCAAGATCAGTAGGATGAAGAGCTTTTTTCTCACGCCGCACATATTCCCTTTTGATTATGGTATTGATTATAGGGGCATATGTATTGGGCCGTCCGATGCCTTTCTCTTCAAGCATTTTAACCAATGATGCTTCCGTGTATCTTGAAGGAGGCAAAGTAAATTTTTGGGCTTTCTGGACATCTTTCAGATCAAGCTGTTCCTTGTTTGTTAATTTGGGCAGATAAACGTTTTCATACTCTTCAGCATCAGTATCTTCATCTTCAGGTTTATGCTCTTCATAAATAGTGAGATATCCTTTGAATTGAACTATGTTACCGCATGCTTTAAAAATATGTCCGCCCGCTTCTATATCCACTGTTGTTTTATCCATAATCGCTGGAGCCATCTGGCTTGCGATATATCTATTATATATCAGTGCATATAGGGAAAGCTGTTCTTTTGTAAGGTTAGACGCTATATGAGTAGGTGTAAGTAAAAAGTCTGTAGGCCTTATAGCTTCATGCGCATCCTGGGAATTGCTGTTGTTCTTATAGATTGGGAGACTTGAAGGTATATAATCCGCGCCGAAATTCTTTATTATGAAATCCCTTGTCTGCAGTTGGTAGTCAGATGAAATCCTGGTCGAATCTGTCCTCATGTACGATATTAATCCGATCGAACCGATTCCTTTTATTTCCACTCCTTCATATAATTCCTGAGCCACTTTCATGGTTTTAGATGTTGTGAATCCAAGCTTATTAGCAGCATCCTGTTGTAATGTAGATGTGATGAAAGGAGCATAAGGATACTTCTTTTTCTGCGCTTTCTTCACTGATTTGACGGTAACAACACTGTTTTTTACATCATTATATATTTTTTCAGCTTCTGTCTGATCAGCAATACGTTCTTTATTCTCTCCTGTGCAGAAATATTTGGCATGAAATATCTGATCGTCATTTATTTTCGATAACTTTAAAGTCAGATTCCAATACTCTACAGGAATGAATGCTTTT
>JBAYNV010000232.1:0-2787 GCA_041678685.1 Clostridia bacterium | reverse complement strand
GCGAATTCGTTCAGGAACAATGCTATCTGTTCGTTCCAGCGTTCCCAGTCGTGCGAACCGCCGTCAGTATGGAACGTGAAGCGCATACCGTTTTCCTCGAGTATTTTCTTAAATCCCATATTGTACAGATAAAGAAAATCCGTGTTCCCGCAATACTGATAAAGACGCATATCTTTTATACTGTATCCGTTAACTGTCTTATTCATCTTAACAAGTGCTGCAAGATCGTTTTCCGTACCGGCAAATGACGTTTTTTCACCTACAATATTGCGGAAAAGTTTTTCATTTGCCTTATTTGCCCCTTCATCCTCCGTCTTTAATCCGTCCAGATCCAGAATGTTCAGTGCGCCGGAGAAGCTGCCGGCTGCAAAATACCTGTCGGGATTATTGAAAGCTATCTTGAATGCCCCGAATCCTCCCATTGACAGGCCGGCGATCATGTTATCTTCCCTTTTTGCTGAAAATCCGAACATGCGCCTTGCCAGACCCATGACCTCTTCTGTTATCTCTCTGTAATAAGGCTCTCCATATACCATATCGGTATAAAAACTGTTTCTTGCCGATGGCATTATGACAGCGACATGATGATTTTCCGCAAGACGTATTATGTTCGTGAAATTTATCCAGTCATCGCAGTTACCGTGCATCCCATGCAGCAGGAGCAGTACCTTCATATCTTTCAATTCCCCCGAAGAAGGCACTATGACCTTGAATTCGTCCGGCAGACGTAAAAAAGTCGCATCATATTTGACACTTATAACTGAAGCACTCATAAAAATTACCTCCGAATATCTATATATGAAAGTATAACACAAAGGCATGTTTATTCAAATATCATAAGGCGCAGACAGTAATGAAAAGCTGTTGCGTTTTGAAAAAAAAGATATAAATCCAGAATTGTGGTATAATAAAAAGTGCAGTCTGACGGAGGTACAAAATGAAAACCTGTGCAATAGTGGGTATAAATTGGGGTGATGAAGGCAAAGGACGTATGGTGGATCTTATATCCAAAGACTATGATGTAGTCGTAAGATATCAGGGCGGCAGCAATGCCGGTCATACCGTTATAAATGAATACGGCAAATTTGCTTTGAACCTGATACCTTCAGGTATCTTCAGACCGGAAGTTCTGAATATCCTTGGCAACGGAATGGTCATTGACCTTGAGCATTTATGCAATGAGATCGCAAATCTGCAGGCTGCAGGCATAAAGATATCTCCGGATAACATGAAGATCAGCGAAAGAGCGATCATAGTATTCCCATTCCACAAAGATCTGGATGCTTTGGAGGAAAACCGCCTGTCAGATAGAAAATACGGATCGACTAAGAGAGGCATCGCGCCTGCTTACAGCGATAAATACGAAAAAAAAGGCATCATGACCGGAGAACTTCTTTTTCCGGAATATTTAAAGACACATCTGTCCGATGTGCTTGAATGGAAGAATCTTACAATACAAAACGTATATAATGCCAAGCCCTACACTTTGGATGATATGCTTCTTTGGCTCAATAAATTCGGTAATATGCTTAAACCATATATCTGCGATACCGGCATACTTCTTCGGAATGCATACAGTTCAGGCAAAAGAATAATGTTTGAAGCTCAGCTTGGAGCGCTTCGTGATATAGACTTCGGCATATATCCGTATACAAGTTCCTCTACCCCTCTGGCTGCTTATGCGCCGATAGGTGCAGGCGTTCCGGATATAAAGGTAGATGAAGTGATAGGTGTCGTTAAGGCGTATTCATCATGCGTAGGCGAAGGCCCGTTCACGGCTGAATGGTTCGGAAATGAAGCAGAAGAACTCAGACATGCCGGCGCGGAGTATGGAGCGGCCACAGGCAGGCCCAGAAGAGTAGGTCCGTTTGATCTTGTTGCCACAGCATATGGGACAAAAGTACAGGGAGCTACCTGTATAGCGCTCACAAAAATGGATGTAATGTCATACATGAAAAATATACCTGTATGCATCGGATATGAAATTGACGGGAAAGTGACTACGGATTTCCCAATGACCCCGCTGCTTTTAAAAGCAAAGCCTGTTATGAAGGAAATGCACGGATGGAACACTGACATATCGTCCGCACGCAAATTCAGCGATCTTCCAAAAGAAGCGCAGGATTATGTGCTTTTCATAGAAAAGGAACTGTGCTGCCCGGTAAAGTATATTTCGGTAGGAGCGCAGCGCGAAGCAATGATCATAAGAGGTAGCAATGAGTGAGCCTTTTGTTGCACTGTATTTCGTTATAGACGGGAAAATATTACTGCACAAATGCAGACTGGAAAATGCCGAGCATTACGGTAATCTGAAAAACTATCCCAGAAGCCATGTCGACGTATGGGAAAAGCATTACCTCAAGCTTTACGGCAAAGATTTTGATTACTATCCAAGGGGCCGGGTAATATACAATAAGGCGACGGATATATTCACCATATATTATGACCCGTGCTGCGTGAAGGAAGCAAGACATATAAGGATGCTGCTTGGGAACAGAACATGTGAGATGCTCACGGATAAGCAGTATACATGCCATATGTGTTCGGACTTCTATGATGAAGGCGACTGATCAGATTATCGTACCGCTTTTCATACGGACCACCACATCCATCTTTGGCAGCACGCTTAAGTCATGCGTCGCGATCACGACGCAATATCCTTCATTGTGAGCAAGATCGATCAGTATATCGATTATATTCCTGCCGTTTTCATCATCAAGATTTCCGGTAGGTTCATCGGCTAAAAGCACTTTTGAGTCCATAGACATGGCGCGCGCTATTGCCACG
>JBAYNV010000231.1:0-2847 GCA_041678685.1 Clostridia bacterium | reverse complement strand
TTAAGGGCAAGGACTGGAATGTGCCAGAGAAATCACTGGCAGAAAAAATCAATCTTGAAAAACGCCTTATCTACTATTTCACAGATATTTCAGGAATGCAAAGCCGTATTACTATTCAAAAGCGATGGGCGGATTATATCGATTCAAATCGTGAAATTATAAAGGGATGGATCGAATATAACAAAATAATGTATTTACAGCGTCGGAACCCCAGTGTTCCGGGAATTGCAAACAAGCTGTATCCAAGGAAAGACAGGGATCTGGAATGTGTCAAGAGATACTGGAAAACAATTCTAATGGTTCACCCGGTTACAGAAATATATGGAGGTAATCTGCTGACAGACAAGGATTCTATTTCAATCGATCACTTTATTCCTTGGTCTTATGTAACGCATGATGAATTATGGAATCTGAATCCTACAACGAAAAGTATTAACAGTGCAAAAGGTAATTTTCTACCCAAATGGGATATCTATTTCAGTTTATTATGTGACATAGAATTTTCTGCATATGAAATGGTTTGGAAATATGAACATATTCATGATTCTTTTGAAAAATGTCTGGATAGCAATATTAATGAATCTGAGGTGAGAAGACAGTTGTATTGCCCTGATTTGAAAAAGGAAGAATTTAGCGGTATCTTACATGATATTATGTTACCTGTATATCAGGCAGCAGGGAAAATAGGATTTCGGGATTGGAAATTGACAAATGAAGCATAATGAAGAAGATAATACGATCGAGTACTATAATATAAATGCAGAGGATTTCATTCAACGGACGATCGATATCGATATGGGTAAGTGCTACGGGTTGTTTCTTAATTACTTAAAGCCAGGGCAGACTATCCTGGATCTTGGATGTGGAAGCGGTCGTGATAGCAAATACTTTTTGGAATCAGGATTTAATGTTGTTTCAATAGATGGTTCTCCAGTTCTTTGTAAAAGAGCGTCAGAATATATCGGGCAGGAAGTGATCTGCAACCGATTTGAAGATATAACATATGAAGATAAGTTCGATGGTGTATGGGCGTGTGCTTCATTATTGCATGTGAAAAGAGAAGTGCTACCGGACATATTGAGGCTTATTTCTAAGGCACTGAAAAGAAATGGTTACCTGTATGCTTCCTTCAAGTACGGATGGGGTGAAAGAATAACCGAAGAAAGATTGTTTAACGGATATACGGAGAAAGATATTGATCTATTGTTCAATTCTCATAATGGCCTTAAATGCCTGCATTACTACGTCACAGAGGACGCCAGAGCTGACAGAAAAGACGAAAAATGGCTTACTGTTATAGCCCAAAATATTGGCTGCATATAGACTGATCTGTAGCGGAACTAATATATATCAACAGTTTGTATCCAGTAATTCATGTATGGCAGTACCTTTACCTGTTTTTGCGATATCGTCAGCTTCCGCCATTAAAACTTCGGCAGCAGGGCGCATCTGCCTGCTTGTTTCTTTAAATTTATCAAGCAGGATCTGGCCTTCGTAACCCTGTTGAACAAGATCGTTCAGTATCTGTTCTGTGAATTCACTTCCTATATTCAGGATGCATTCAGCATCGATCTGATATTTATCGCAGAGAAAAAGTATCTTTTCATGTAAAGCTTGTGTCATTATTTCACCTGTCATGTGCTCCTCCTTAATAGTTACTTCATAATTTGCAGATCTTCCAGTTTCTGTTTCCTGATTCTCTTTGCATCCTTCTTTACGAAGTATGCAGGTATAAGGACGAGAAGGGTAATGATACCGTCCCATAGGAACAGTTCATGAGGATACAGATAACTTGTTGCATACGTAGGATGTGCCGCTATGAATTCTGCAGTAGGCTGAAGCGCTACTGTACTGATTATGAGCGGAGCTATGAATGATCCTAAGACCATTGGCATCATTATGACCATTATCATCTTTATACCCTGATAACAGCCCGCTCTGCCTTCGGGCATATAGTCACGTGCGGTAGCATTGAAAAGGCCTCCCATCATCAGTGAACTGGCCATGACAAGCGTTCCGCCGATTATGAGCAGAAGGGTAGTGGGCGTGCTCTGACCCTGAACGAACTTTGTACAGTATGCTATGACGCCTCCGATCGCGCCTATCAGCGCGACTGAGTAATAGAAGCTGTTTTTACCGTACTTGTCCATAAGCTTTCCAGCAGCTAAGGACATCCCCGCGGATGCGAGTATGACGACCACCAGAGGTATTGCATAACCTATCTGCATCGTATCTACGATAAGGCTTATCATATACGGAAGCCAGCACTGCATCCCGATGCTTGAGAACATTGCAGCTAAGAAACAAATATATATCATTTTGTTTTCTTTGATGTTTGCCCATTTGAATCCGTATCCTATCTGCTGCCAGTATGAACTGTCTTTTTTCGGTTTTAAATTAGGACTGTCTTTAAAGAAGAACAATCCGAGCAGTCCTGCGACTGCAGGTATTGCACCTAATACTGCAAAGAACATGGACCAGTTTCCGCTGTTTGCCATGCCTGAAAAACCTATAAGGATGACGATCATGGCTATGAGAGGGAATATAGCGCCTATGGTATCTACAAATGCCCTGTTGGTTATATCCGTGACATCCGTCACCCATGCGCTGAATGCCGCATCATTTGATATGCTGCCTACGAATGACATTATAGAGTCCATGGCAACGAAGGCAATGACTATAAGGGTGATGGATCTTGCATTTTCCGTATATGCCTGATTCCCGAACAATGCAAATGCCATGGTTATAAGCCCCCAGACAAAATACCCCAGGCAGACGAACAGCCTGCGTTTGCCTATGCGGTCCATTATCGCTCCGCCTAATATCGTCGCTCCAGCGGCGAATATT
>JBAYNV010000230.1:0-2873 GCA_041678685.1 Clostridia bacterium | reverse complement strand
TATAAGTACTTATATACAATCACCTGCCTATAATTTAAAATGTGCCTCCAATGATTCAAGCATTTGCATCTTTGTATCTTTATCGTTATTCTCGCGTACTAATGTGAAAAAGCCGCTGTCTGCAAACCTGTCATATTCCTCTTTGCAATTGATCTTTGCGATACAGGCTTTGAAATTGAGCATCGTTCTCTTCGGATCATCAGTAAGTGATATCTGTCTTAATAAGAATTGCTTTTCAGGATCATCACGGTCGAAGAACTTATCAACTGACATCGACTGTATAGACAGCATTACAGCGACATGGTTGTAATCTGATATTTCACGTAAGATATCATGAGATATGTTAGTATCAACTATGATTTTCTTCTCTTTCGCAGAGAGTCTGATCAGTTCTGCGATCTCAAATTCTGCCGCTTCCTCAGAAGCCTTTTTTATCCATGTGTAATATTCTTCGGGAGTACGGTTCAAAAACTCCTTCCAGCCTGACATAGTATCGAAATAACATAAAGCAGGCTGATTTTCAGTATTTCTTACAGCGGATGCTACTGCATCATGATAGTTTTCACCGCAAAAGATCATATCGTGCTTTTCTGCGAGCATCCTTACCATCGTAGACTTACCGGCATATGCCGTACCTGTAATAAAATAGGTGTTTTTCATGTAGTATTTTATAATATTATTCTCTATCTTCAATTCATCATCCCCTCAATGATCACAGTATATAGCAAATTTATATTCTATTATTCTGTTCTTAATACCTTTGTTTTTTTCCATTTAATCAGCAATCGCATTAAAAGCACTAAAAAATAACTACCATAACAATTAATAGAAACAATTTCCGGAAATTTAATCCGTTGCATATTTCATCAGCCATATAATCCTCTAACAATGTCTAAAATACAAAGTCGCTTATATGTAATTTCTATAGGACTCCCTTCGAGTTTTAAATTCGATATAACTCATGATTTTACAAACTATACTTTAGTCAATATCCCACTTTGTTTCACCTTTAGTATCTTGTAATATAATACCTTTATCTTTTAATTCTTGTCTGATTTTATCAGCAACATCATAATCAGAATTCGCTTTAAATTCGTTTCTTTTCTTAATTAAAGCTGAAATCTCTGATTCTGAGATGCTATTATTCGTCATAATTTTATTTTTTATTTCTGCAATTGATTTAAATGGATCACCTTGTAAAATACCTAATACTTCACAGATCTTTTTAACGCTTCTACCCATCATTGATACTTTCTTAATGCTATCGCTATCGCCGCTCTTAAGCAATGCTGCCATTTTATTAAAACTTGATAGCAAATCTGCTAAAGCAAGCGCTGTATTCAAGTCATTATCCATGACATTTTCGAAACTAACTAATACACTCTTATCATACTCACTATTATCAGAACATTTAAGCTCATTAATTTGTAATAATATCTTATAAAAAGAATAAATTCTTTTCTCGTTTTGATCGAACATTCCGTCAATCAAATTACAATCTGTACGATAATTATTTTGTAACAAGGTCAATCTTATTACATCCGGATGGTACTGTTTTAATAAATCTTCTAAATCAATCCCATTATTCAGAGATTTACTCATTTTCTGACCATTCACTTTAATCAAACCGTTATGAATCCAATAATTAGAGAATATCTTACCCGTAAGAGATTCAGATTGTGCTATTTCATTTTCATGATGTGGGAAAATTAAGTCTTTTCCTCCACCATGAATATCCAAGGTGTTGCCTAAATATTTCATACTCATAGCTGAGCATTCAATATGCCATCCTGGTCTGCCTCGACCCCATGGAGATTCCCAGAAAATCTCATCATCATTTGCAGTTTTCCATAAAGCAAAATCTTTTTCATCCAATTTATCTTTTTCTAATTCTTTTCTTACTGCAATTAAACTTTCGTCAATAATACGATTAGAAAAATGCCCATATTTAGGGTAAGATTTTACTGAAAAATAGACATTCCCTTCATCAGTACAATATGCATGACCTGTCTTGATCAATTTTTCAATAAAACAAATAATATCTTGAATACATTCAGATACTTTTGACTGAATGGTAGGTTTGTTTATTGATAACACGGCCAACTCATTATCAATTTTTTTTATTAGTCTTTCTGTATACGCTTTGGGATCTTCATTCAATTCTCTGGCTTTACTTATGATTTTGTCATCCACATCCGTGTAGTTTCTTACATAAGTGACACTATACCCTTTATACACAAGATATTTACAAATAACATCAAATACTATTGCTTGAAAAGCATGGCCTATATGAGCATTGCCTGAAGCCGTTATTCCACATGCATACATTTTTACTTTTCCTTCTTCCTGCGGTATAAAGACTTCCTTTTTTCTTGATAAAACATTATAAATTTTTAAAGGCATTTTCAATCTCCTATTAAGATTTCTATAATCTTATAAATACTTATTGCTCCCATTTCCTATTCATAAGTTAAATTTATCTGCATTATTACATACATATCATGTAGCCATAAACACAAACAACTATTTTTATAACCATGTAAGTATATCACAAATCCATTTGTTGATACATACTTGTCCTACGCACTTTATTATTTCCATACCTGTCTTGCCTTCGTAGCCGTATGATATAATCAGTATATGTGATAAATGAATTTGATCCTCGAACAGAATGAAGGTTTGCTATGCTGAATTTAAGAATAACCGATGCTGACTTCTATAAAAACAGCCAGGCGGAATATCTGTCAAATGCCGGAAGATACGGAGCAAGGGGAGTTGTCCAAAATGAAGAAGGACAGGTCATCCTTATGTATATGGCATCAAAGAACAGGTACAAACTGCCGGGCGGCGGCATAGAGCCGGAAGAGACAAGG
>JBAYNV010000229.1:0-2880 GCA_041678685.1 Clostridia bacterium | reverse complement strand
TCACGATACGGATATGCTCATAAACGGAATATATCCATGGCCTCTTAAGAAGAGGATCAAAGGCGATTTCGGACATCTTTGCAACAAGGATTGCGGGGAGACACTGGCTAAATATATCGAATACGGGGTGCATAATGTTGTTTTAGGCCATCTCAGCGCTGAAAACAATGATCCGCAGCTGGCATATGATACCGTTAAGGGATGTGTTGAAAAATGCGGGTATATAATAGGAAGAGACATGGATCTGGATATAGCAAGAAGAGAAGGATCAAACAAGGTCTTTGAATTATGAAGCTGAACATCATCTGTGTAGGAAAACTCAGGGAGAAATATCTCATTGAAGCCGGAAACGAATATTTAAAAAGGCTTCAGAGATTCTGTGAAGTTAAAATAACTGAGCTGTCCGATGAGAAAGATGATGATCCAAACGCGATAGAGATCGAAGGAAAACGGATACTTGACAGGATAGAACCGAAAGATTATATCATATGCCTTTGCATAGAAGGGAAACAGTTTGACAGCATCGGATTCTCCAGAAAAATAACGGAAACATTTGATTCCGGCAGATCGACAGTGGATTTTATCATAGGCGGAAGCCTGGGGCTGAGTAAGAGCGTGAAGGACAGGGGAGATCTTCTTCTTTCCTTTTCAAAGATGACATTTACTCATCAGATGATGCGGGTGATACTTCTTGAACAGATATACAGGGCATTCAAGATAGAAAAGAACGAAACATATCATAAATAAGGAAAATATAAAATACAGCTATATTTCTATCTTCTTTTAAATACCCAGTCTCTTTGAATGCTGAATGATATCATGAACAGAAAAGCATCCACGCCGAGTTTCATCAAAGTAAGAAAACCCGAATTGTCCTGCTTTAACCACAGGGAAAGCAGTGATACAAGACCTGCGGAAATAAGCATCTGAGGTATGCACAGAAGATAGTAACGGCATAAGGTCTTTCTATAATGTTCCTTGTGCTGGAATACTACTTTTTTGTTCATATTGAAATTAAAGAAGGATGATATTATCCTTGCTATGACAGTGCAGACAAGTATCCTTTCAGTATCTAATATGTCCCGAAATGACAGAAGGGCAAAATAGAAGATCCCATTGTCCAGAAGGAACGAAATAACTGAACTTATCATAAACTTGAAAATGAGCCTGTATATCTTGAAAGCATCATAAAAAGCATTGAAATGAGAACCTTTGTTATTATCCGAATAAACAGTGGCGATCCTGACTTCCTTAAACGGTATATCCGCCGCTTTCATTTCCAGAAGCATATTGGTCTCATATTCAAAACGTTCTCCCTTTATCGTAAGGAAAAAAGGAAGATGCCCAACAGGTATCACGCGAAGTCCTGTCTGCGTGTCATGTATTTTTATCCCGCAGCCTGTACGAAAAACGAAAGCAGTGAGCGTATTGCCGAGATAACTCTTTATCGGGACGTTATTTTTAGAAAAATCCCTTGCACCAAGTATCACGCTTTCATCTCCATCCATCAATGCTTTCGAGCATTTTAAGATATCGGCCGGCAGATGCTGTCCGTCCGCATCCGCAGTGACAACGCCACGGATGTCTTTTCTGTTTTCTATAACATATTTAAAAGCGGTCTTTAAACCAATGCCTTTTCCCATATTTGCAGTATGTGACAATAAAGTGACCTGTGAGTAGCGGCATGCTTTTTCGAATATGCCGTCATACTCGGAAGGGCTGCCGTCATTTACTATGATTATATCGGAAAACCCTGCATCAATAAGACCTGTGACAGTTTCCAGAAGTTTTTCTGTAGGTTTTAATGAAGGCAGAACGACTGATATTTTTAAACCATTATCTTTGTTTATAACATCCATTTTTCGAGAATTACCTTCCTTAATTCATAGACATGTTCGCTACGAGCCATTGACCGTTATATAGAATATATACCAGATCAAAAGAACCTTCAAGCGTACGCACTTCATGCAGCTTATATGAATCAATGGTCCTTGTGAAACTGTATGACATAACGCATGTAAAACAGCTGTCTGTAATGGGTACGAAAGAATCCGCCGTCACATAGTGATACTCAACAGTTGTATAGTCTACCCAGTATAAACTATTAATTGCAGAACGCAGGCGCTCATACAGATCCGTTTCCTGTATAAGATACTGTTTGAGATATCCGAAATCCGTCCAGCTGTTTGACATTGTTCCGTGCTCGTTGATCGAAAAAGACACATATGTGCGGGTGAATGCGTTGACACGCTCCGTGTGTTCAACTGCTAATTGTGCAGAATACTGGTTATGGACAGTCACATCATCACCTGATATGTCACAAAGCAGGCTGTTCCCGTTTTCGTCGACAGCCTTGACTGTGGGTATATGATACAGGCCTTTTATTTCATATCTGCACAATGCAGGCATCGTCATGAATTGCGAAAGACCAACAAGAGAGGGATAAGCTGCGTCCGTATCGGTGATATATTCATCTGTAAGCAGGATACCGTTAACGCTTACCTCAGCGCCGGACGGTGCCGTTATCGTATACGAATATGTTTCTTCTATCACAAGCGGGACAGAATAATCATCGTCTTCTTTTTTCAGATGCAGTTCCTCGTTATTTCCCAAAAACGCTGATACCGATATGTCTTCATATAAATTTCCTACTGTATATGTTTTTCCCACAGGTCTTGCATCAAATATCTGATCGGTATTTTCCATGCCGCTGTATTTCACTGCATCATCTGTTATATATTTATCCGGTACAGGCTGTCCGTTGATGCTCACGGATGCATCCGAAGGCACGGTGACCGTTATTGTCTTTGATACCACATCCAGTATCTCATCCACGATCTTTGCATCCGGCTGTTCCCATAAATTAAAGCCATAACCTGC
>JBAYNV010000228.1:0-2885 GCA_041678685.1 Clostridia bacterium | reverse complement strand
TTCACTACGTTGTTGTCAGTGAAGTTATTTATACAGTCCACGCCTTTTGATATGACTGTCGTTACTGCAGCGGCAACTTCCGATGCGTTTGTAACGCCTACTTCAACGATCTCAAAACCGTATGTCGGAGCAAGCGCTTTGAAAATTGCAAGATGCGTTACGGAGTTAGGTTCGCTTGTCGTATAAATGATACCTATCTTTGTCGCATTTGGAAGAAATGCGCGTATCATCTGCATCTGGGCTTCAAGAGGCAATACATCGGATGTTCCGGTTATATTGTTTTCCGGAGTTTCGTTCGATATTACAAGACCGCATGATACGGCATCTGATACTGCGGAGAACACGACAGGTATGTCTGTGTCTTTTGCCGCACTGTATGCGGACATGGCTGCGGGAGTCGCAATGGCCATTATCATGTCATATTTTGACGAAACCATTGTTGCAGCCTGCAGATCGCTGTTGGACATTTCACCCATGGCGTTCTGGAAATCGATCTCTATGTTGTCACCGACAACATATCCTTCTTCTGCAAGTCCTTCAAGGAAACCTGTATAACAGTTATCCAGTGAAGGATGCGGCGCGTACTGGATAACACCTATCGTCAGTACATCATTTTTCTCTGTGCACGATGCAAACGTAAATAACATTGCTACCGCCAAGAGCACTACCAGGATCTTCTTTGATTTTTTCATCTTCCATTCCTCCAAAACTTTCTGTTTTTATTACCAAAGAAAACAAAAAACCCCTTGTTCCTATTGCTAGGGACAAGAGGTCTAATACTCCTGCGGTACCACCCAGATTGGCTTGTTTAAGGCCCACTCGCTCCATATACTTGCATACATGCTTCCTTTATAACGGGCGAAGATCCCGTCAGGCGCTACTCGTTTCCTTTCGTCCTGCCCTCATAAGTCCATTCAGTGAAGTTCCTTTTACCGTATTTCCACCGTCAACGGTTCTCTTTAAAAAGAAATTCCTCGCCTACTCTTCTTAATCAGCGGTTTTTCTTTGGTTAAGAGCCATTCTACAATGGGTAAAAATGTTTGTCAACAGTTATTTGATATTTTGAAAACTATTGCTTGCGATGTGGGCAAAATGCTGCAGTTGCTTGGAAAGCGGCAAAGCGTATCAAACCAACTTTTATATAGTCCTGACCGTTATACCAAACACTCATTAAGTATTTTAGTTATAGCCTTCTTGTTAATCTGGATTATTTGATTGGCTACACTTTTTTAGACAACACTAAATGTATCCTATTCTACTACTAACGTAATATATCGACCACTATGCTTGAAAAATCTGAAACTATATCTGCCGAATTGATCATGAAGTCTTCAGAAATACTGGCATTATAAAACTCGAAAATTATGTAAAAGTTATTGTGTCTGTATATACTGATCATCGGGTTATTATATACTTCATCCGTAGTAAAAATAAACCCGTTGTTATCAAAAGTTTTATCTTCAACAATTGAGATTTTAACATTTTTATCATTTATAATTCCCTGCAGATATTTTGTTACTGCTAAAATACTGTTATCTTCATTTATTTCATATAAAGGTATTTCAGACATAGTAAGTTTTTCAAAATAACTTGTAATTTTATCTTTATAATATGCATTTAAACCATCTGTTAATGAACTGATAGAAAATGTTTCTACGATATAATCTTCGTCATTTTCGTTATATATAAGCTTTTCCCGCTCAATATAATTTGCTTCCAGTAACACTGCAAATTCAGTTATGAAATCTTTTTTATCTTTTGATTCTAAATTCATGTTAAAAAATTCAAAAACAATATAGCTTTTATTATATTTATAAACTGATATGTTATATTTTTCATTGTTAAAATAATCATAATAAAAATTATTAACATTAGAAAAAATATACCCGCCATTATCGAAAGTTTTATTTTCTATTATGCTGATATTAACTGTAGTGTCTTTTTCAGTAATTCTTCCTTGTATAAACTTTGTCACTGCCTGCATATTTCCATTTTCGTCAATAGAATCATATTCATATCTACTATCTATTTTTACAAATGGATAGTCTACTATCATATGATTTTCAAAAGACTGTATCAATTCATCTTTATAATATGTGTTTAATACATCTATTAAACATCCTGTAGCAATTGTTTGATATTTATTACTTATATCTTTATTTTCATTACTATCAGATATCGTTGGTGTGTCTGAGATGTTATTCGATATTTTCGGTGTATCTGAAATATTATTTACTGGACTTTCGTGCAAGTTGTTATTACATCCACACAATAAAAATAGTATTATAAACGGAATGAACATCAGTATTTTTTTCAAAACATTTTCCTTTCTTCTTCAATATCGACAACTCTTATAGACTTTCTTTCAATAACCGCACTATCACTATTAACTTCTTGAGCGCTTACAAATTGTACAGCACTAATAGATATAATAAATACTAACAAGAAACTTATTATTCTCTTAATCTTCATTTTTCTCTCCTTTAGATTAAATTTTTTTAAATTATTAAATTTTGCAGTACTGCTATTTGCATCATAAATGATCTGTGAAATAGTGTCAACACTAATCTTAACCAAAGATAGAGTCAATTTATTGTAGTTAATTCCCAAAGTAAGTTCCACAGTGGACATAACGGTGGAATTTAGTCTGGGAAAGATTTGCAGTAGAATTAAGTCTGGGAAATTTTCTTGAAGGAGTGAAAATTATGACAGACATAAATTCTACCAAACACAAGCATCTGACGCAGGATGAGCGGCTTCAAATTCAAATCCATTGCCTCCAGAATCGGCAAGGACCAGACCACAGTATCCAAAGAGGTTAAAAGACACCTTTCAGCCAGTGCGGTTTCAGTCCGGCGAACTGATCAGAACAGCAATCTGACAAT
>JBAYNV010000227.1:0-2885 GCA_041678685.1 Clostridia bacterium | reverse complement strand
GTTACGTAAACTGAAAAGGGAAGACGCTGTGAAGTTCGCGTTCCTCATGTCGATCCCTGTCATATTGGGAAGCTTCCTTCTTGAAGGATATGATGCTTACAAGGAAGGGTTTTCAAATATAGAAGTGCTTCCTACGGCCGCAGGCATGATCTTTGCAGGCGTATGCGGATACTTTGCGATCAGATTCTTTGTTAATACGGTTTTAAAGGGAAAGATCAGGTACTTCGCATATTATGTGTTCGCGCTTGGCATATTCTGCATACTTGATCAATATGTTTTCAATCTTGTACTATGATTATTTTAGGTATAGAAACAAGCTGTGACGAAACCGCTGCCGCAGTCGTAAAAGACGGCAGGATACTGCTGTCCAGCGTTATAGCCTCAGCGGCCGATATTTTTGCAAAATACGGAGGAGTAGTTCCCGAGATCGCTTCAAGAAAGCACGTGGAATTCATACTCCCTGTGATAGATCAGGCGTTAAAACAGGCAGACTACACATTAAAAGATATAGATAAAGTTGCAGTGACATACGGACCGGGATTAGTAGGAGCTTTGTTAGTCGGATTATCCGCAGCCAAAGCCATAGCCGTATCAATGGATATACCGATCGTCGGAGTCAACCATCTTAAAGCGCATATTGCAGCCAATTATGTTTCAAACCCTGATATAAAACCTCCGTTCCTGTGTCTTTTAGTATCAGGCGGGCATACCAATATTTTGAAAGTGCTGGATTATGACAGGATAGAAAGCATGGGGCAGACACGCGATGATGCTGTCGGAGAGGCCTACGACAAGGTCGGAAGAGTATTGGGACTGGAATATCCGGGAGGACCGAAAATCGATAAAATGGCCATTCTGGGTGACCCTGAAGCCATTGCGTTCCCAAGAACTAAATTCAGGGATGATCCGTATGATTTCAGCTTCAGCGGGCTCAAGACCGCTGTCATCAACTATATGAATACCAAAGAGCAGAAGAATGAAACGGTATGTAAAGAGGATGTTGCCGCTTCGTTCCAGAAAGCAGTGACCGATGTGCTTGTTGATAATGTGTTCGCAGCCCTGAGGGAAGCGGAGATGGGTAAAAAGATAGTTCTTGCAGGCGGAGTCGCGGCAAATAAAGGACTTAGGAACGCTCTCGAAGCAAGAGCAGGCAAAGAAAACGTGAAGATATATTATCCTCCTATAACGCTTTGTACGGATAATGCGGCCATGGTCGCATCCGCCGCTTTCTATATTCCCAACAGTAATATGGAGCTGAATGCTGACCCGTCACTGGAGATCTGAAAACCGGAAAGGCAAATAATGAAAAAATTCATATTTCTTGTTTTCGCGATAATACTTTTACTGACATCATGCACAGAAAAAGACATCTGCTATATCCCATACGATCAGATCCCTGAGGATTACAGTCTTTTGCAGGCAAAAGATGATGACTGTGTCGTATTTGAGGATTCGGATATAACATCAGGCCAGTCAGTATGGGATGATTTTCTGTATAAAACAGCATCAAAAAAATCATGTGAAGTGAGATTGGCTTTCTATTATACGCTTGGCGATGCCTCACACTACGCGGCGGAACTGTATGAAGAGATCAAGGATGATTATCCGGTCCTGTATATTATGGATCTGAGTTATGACGGCGAAAAATATACGATTTATCATACTGAAGATGATAACGAATATTCAAATGAGTATGGATATCTTGTGCGTTATAACGGTACGCCGGGCAGCCCGACCGCTACATATTCCGGATATACCTACTATGTTCTTGTCAATGATGATACTGTCACATGGGAGCAGATAGAGCATGGCATGTACAGTTCTCTGTATGGCGATGCCATAGACCATATGACTGTATATTACGATAAGGTATGGAAATGAAACCTGATCACATATTCCATTGATTATTCTTAAAAAATGTGTTTCAATTTACTTGCTCATCCAAAGAGTGGTAAAGGGGGAACATGCAGGATCTGCTTAAGGGAAATATACAAAAAACATATCTGAAGTATCTGGCTACGGCATTAGGCAGTTCCATCATCATGTGCATATACCAGCTCGTGGATACGATAATGGTGGGGCAGTATGAAGGCCCTGACGGAACTGCAGCAATGGCTACCCTTATGCCCATATGGACGATAATATACAGTCTTGGCCTCCTGATTGGAATAGGCGGCGCTACACTTATGAGCGTTGCCCGGGGGGCCGGCGATAGAAAAGACGGTGACCGGTTCTTCACTATTTCCTTGATCGCCGTCACAGCGGTTGCAGTGATCTCATGGGCGGTGATCGTGGTATTCGATCATCAGATGCTCAGTTTTTTCGGTGCGGATGAGATTCTTATGCCCTTAGCCCTGGATTATCTGAAATGGATAAAATATGTATTGCCTCTGTTTACCTTCGGTCAGTTTCTTATCATTTTCACACGTAATGACGATGCTCCCGGCCTTGCGACCATTGCAACGATAGCAGGCGGTTTATTCAATATACCCGGAGACTATTTCTTCGTATTCATATGCGATATGGGAATGGAAGGCGCGGGACTTGCGACAGCTATCGGGCAGACCTTAAGTATTGCGGTATTATGCTCACACTTTTTCTCGAAGAAATGCAAACTGAAAATCGTCAGACCGACTCACTTCCTAAAAGGATTTAGCGCAATCATCAAAGCAGGCCTGTCGACATTCGTCGTAGATATTGCGATGGGTTTTCTGATCATAATGTTCAACAATCAGATCATGAAGTTCGAGGGGACTGAAGCATTGGCCGTATACAGCGTGGCATGTAATATATCCAGCGTGCTTCAGGCATTTGCCTATGGGATAGGACAGGCCGCGCAGCCGATACTTTCAATGAATTATGGGGCAAGGAATGCAAAGCGCGTC
>JBAYNV010000226.1:0-2888 GCA_041678685.1 Clostridia bacterium | reverse complement strand
TCCATCTGTTCCCATGTAAGACGTTTTTCCTTATCTATCCTCTGTTCCAGCGCGGCAAATGAATCCGCGACTGTGGCAAGGCCTGCCCCGTCCACACACAGATCATAGTATTCCACTCCTTTATGCGTCGCATCCGATCCTTTTTCGACCGGCCCGTGGCAGCAAAGATCGTTCAGAAGCTCCGGGAACACTTCATGCATGTGCTCTATATGGAAATCCATTCCTATGGCAGTAACTTTTACAGCCCTCTTCAGATGTTTTTTAAAGACATGCCATAGCTGTTTTGCTGACGGTGTATGCTTTTTGTCCTGCATCATATCCTTAAAAGCCGTATCGTAAACAGCCGCAAAATTTATCTTTACCACATCATTAAGGGTATACTCGCGACCCGGTATGGCACACCAGTGGCATCCGCATTTGACTCTTGTCACCGCAAGATCCCTTGTGTATCCGTTTCTCATGAATCCTTCGGTCACGGCTTTGTCCCCTAAGAAATTTGGAGCTCCCGTCCTGTCCTCGAACAGATACTTTACCGCCTTATACATCAGATCCTTGTTTATATTTTCATGTACTCTTACGCATATGCATGTGGGTATCTTGAGTTTGTGCATAGCTTCAAGCATTATAAATGACAATTCATTGGTATTATCGTTCCCATCCTTGTCGCAGCCGCCAATCTGGCAGTAGCAGTTATCCACAAGCAGGAAGCAGCATATATAGAATATTGCATCCTCATCGCTAAGTATCCCCGCTTTTTTATCGCGATCGTAAAAGGGTTTAAGTATCCTGTCTATATCTCCTATGGCGCTGCCGCATCCGTTATATATGTTTGCCGTAACTTCATACCATGTCATCCACTGTACCGCTTCATGAAAGGTCTTTGGCGCATCGTTTACAAGCCTGCCGCTCATATCCGACATTTCGATAAGGTTCTTCTTTCTGCCTGTATCCGTCTCTTTTTCAGCCATTTCCTGAGCTTTATCGGCATGCCGCCTTATATAGTCCTGTATACCAAGCACACAGTCACTAAGGCCGTGATAAAAGTCTTTTTTGTCGGGATAAATACCGCTGTAATGCTCTATATTCTCCAGGATCTTCTTCCAACCGAGTTCCAGGCCCATGGAATAATCCGCAAGAAAATGATGCATTCCGCCTATCCCGTGCACTATATCATACATCCTCTGTTCTTTTTCTAGGTTTTTAAATGTGAGTTTTGGATCCCACATAGGTTTTCTGTATTCGCACAACATCACCATCCATGTTCCAAGAAGCGCACTGTCCGGATCACAGTATACAGGATGGATATCAAGAAGCCTTCTGTAATTCTTACCGCATGAAGCCGGACCGAAAAAACCTCCTGATTTATGATTTGGAGTAGGAACAAAATCAAAATCATCCGGAGGGACGAGCCTGCCTCTGTCATCAAGATCCATCGTACGCCCGTATTTACTGAGTTTTTTTTCTGTCTCAGTCTCTTTCGCTTTTAACAGTCTTTCAAGCCTTTTGGGGTAAGTAAAATTATTTTCCATATGGTCGCCTTTTCATTGTCACATATATCAAACCCTGCTTTTTTCTGATCGGTATCGATATCAATAATACATATACACCCTTTCGGATGCAACTATATTTTTTCAGCTATTTTTTCGGGCTTTTTGCCGCTTTCACGCACTGCAGCCCGTATGTAAGGTAGATCATAAGATTGTCTATATATTCCTGTGAAGGAAGGGTATATTCCATAAAACCGGATGACGGGCATAGTATGAAACGGCCACTCGCGCTTCCCGCTTCAACGCATTCCCTTATAAGCATCCTGAGTCTGTCGGGACTTGCCTGTATGAGTTCCTGCATCTCTATATTACCCTCAAGACCTATGCGGTCGCCATATTTTTTCACTACCTCGTACATGTCTATATCACCGTTCTTGGGAGGCTCCAGCGGGTTTAAGATATCTATACCCATATCGATATATCTGTCCAGCAGTTTTCTGACTTTACCGTGGCAGTGCATCCACACGTATGAACCTCCGTTGTGTATTATCTCGCATAACGGCTTGTCATACTTATAGCAGAAATCATTGAAACCCTGATCAGTCATTAAAGGTGGAGTCAGCAGTTCCGGCCCTACCCATGAGAAAGGCACTTTCACGCCTGCGCAAAGAGCTTCCTTTGCGTGATTATACAGTCTTTTTGCATATAATGAGCAGGCTTCGTCTATAAGGTCATGGCAGTCATAGCTGAATATCGCCAGGTTCTCCGATCCCATCAGCCTCTGCACCGAATAACTTGCATGATCCAGATTGAACATGACAACGCCCCTGTCACCAAGAGTATCCTCGCACTTTACAAGATTGTCTTCATACTTATATGGCTCATATGCCATGGCAAGTATCTTTTTAAGGTCCTCGGGTTCCTTTACCGCATATTCGGTCGTATAAGCCGGATCACCTATGGTCGACACATGCTTTATCTGGCGAAGATCACCATAAGGCGTATGGTATGTGGTTATATGGTCTTTCCATGTAGGTTCCTTCGTATCCACGACCTCGGTGGTTATGAGCTCATTGCAGAAGCGCCCGCAATATATGTTGAACGGGCTCCTGCAGTAAGTGAACAGGTCCGTCGTTTCCGACGCAAGTTTTACCACAGGTTTGTAAGCGGGATGCATAAGATGATCCCCTTCCCTGTACTGCCAGGATCCCCATAATTTTATAGCGGGACGGTCCGTTTCCTGTTTGCGGAATATCCTCATTATACGTTCTTTTGAAGTCAGTTCCATAAGTCTCCCCTAAGATATATCGGTCATGAATAATATGATTATGGACCGTATATCATCATCTTTCAATACTATTCGATAAACTGTATCCTGTTTTCCACTTTCCTGTCAAGCCT
>JBAYNV010000225.1:0-2921 GCA_041678685.1 Clostridia bacterium | reverse complement strand
ATGGAGTTCATAAAGAGAGATTTCAAGGATCGCATGTTTGCCGGATACTGTTCCTTGTGAGGAACCTGTCTCATGGCCTTTATAGTATGCGGTAGCCGTTACGGTCTGACCGTGCGCGTTTACGCACAGCGCATCGATGTGTAACGTGCTGTTTTCGATGTTTGGCGTGCACCGAAATGATGCGATATATGAATCTGCAACGTTTTCAAGCCATACTGTCTGCCAGATTCCTGTTGTTCTTGTATAGTTGCAGCCTTTTGAGTAAAACCCGGTGCTCTGCTTGCCGCCTGGCTGATTATTCGAGCGTAGAAGATCGGTCGCACAGACCGTTATTATGTTATTGCCTTCCTTGAGATATCTGGTTATGTCGAACAGAAATGACACATAACCACCTATATGAGTCCCAACGGATGATCCGTTTACCCATACTTCGGTTTGATGATCGCATGCGTCGATATGAAGAAGCGTTCTTCTGCCGTTTTCCAGCCATTCGCCTTTAATATCCGCTTCTCTTTTATACCACACGCATTCCATGAAGTCCTTGTTGTTTACTCCTGAAAGCTCGCTTTCCGGACAGAATGGTACAGTGATAACTGAATCCAGTTTTCTTTCATCAAAAAGCCCTCTTGCTCTGCCGCTTTTTCCGTGGTCTGTCTCAAACTGCCATGTACCGTTAAGGTTGAGCCACTGATCCCTCTGCATCTGCGGTCTGGGGTGTTCGGGGCGGGGTATTCTTTTCATATTATCTGCTCCTTTGTAATGATGATACAAGTGTAGTAAGAAATCTGCCGCATATCAATGCAAAATACTATTTATAATTGACTTATCCTACTGTTTTGGTTATCCTTATTTCAGAGGAGGAAATATGAAAATACACCTTGTACGCCACGAATGGCCTGAAAAGGCAGGTTTTGTGATAGACAGACCCAATGGTTCGCCTGAATACATATTTTTACACTATATAAATCCGGTTGAACTATTATGCTGCGGTAAAATAGTGATGACAGAGCCTGACGCATGCATCATTTTACCGCCGCGCCAGAGGCAGTGGTTCAGAAGTGAAAAAAAGCTAAGCCATGACTGGATACATATAACCGGGGATCTAGACAGCGAAATGAAAAAATATGGCGTGGAACCGGATACGGTATATTACCCTTTGGACAGCCATGAGATAACAAAGCTCGTAGGCGAAATAGAGTCTGAGTTCTTCCTTAAGAACGGATTTGCGGACGATATGTGCGAGATAAAAATAGCAGAGATACTTATACGGCTGGCAAGAAGCAAAAACAGGGAAAATGATAAACCGGCCGTAAAGAGCAGGGTGCTCATGGATTTTCAGGAACTGAGAAAAGAAATGTTTTCCAGTCCTGAAAAGAAATGGCAGATAAAGGAAATGGCTTTCAAGTGCGGCCTGAGCGAATCGAGATTCTATACGGTCTATAAAAACATATACGGGGTCACTCCCAACAAAGACCTCATATATGCACGCATAGAAAAAGCCAAAAATCTTTTACTGACAGGCAGGCAGGTCAATGAAGTTGCAAAGACCGCAGGGTATGAAAGCGAGTATCATTTTATAAGGCAGTTCAAGAAAATAACAGGACAGACACCGGGGAAGTACAGGGGATAGTTATTAAAAGTTATTAAAAGTTATTAAAAGTTATTAAAAGTTGATAAAATTTAATTAAATATATATACTGATATATACTGATTATAAACGGGATCTTTACAGGAGACATAGAAACATGATGAAGCATTTTACAAAAGCATTCGCGGGTATATTGGTCGTCATATTGGTATTCATCATATGGATAGGTGTTGGCTTTGATAATCAAAAAACATATATAAGAAACAAAGATCTGAAAACTCTTGAATATATGGAATTCAAGGATGAGAGTACTGAAAAATACAGTTTTTCAACAAGCGTTGTCCTGAATGATGACTTTGATGATGAAATGACGCTTATGTTCAGAACAAGGCACATCAAAGTAAAAGCATATCTTGCCGGTGAGCAGATATATTCATTCGGATATGCAAAAGGATCGCTTCCATTCCTGAAGTCTCCGGGAAGCCTTTTTAACCTGGTCGAGATACCGGGTGACTCTGCAGGCAAGCTCCTTACCATATACTATGAGACGCCTTACAGTAATTTTGACGGAGTCGTTCCTTTGATCTCATACGGTACTTACGGAGACTGTGAAATGGCGTACTTTCGGAGCAATGTACTGCTTCTTATCATGATCACTCTGGTCCTTATATCATGCGTCATCATGCTGGTGATGTACTTGATTACGAGAAAAAAGAAGAATATCATTTCGATAAACTTTCTGTATATCAGCGGTTTTGCGTTTTTTGTATCCATATGGGTAATGTTTCAAAGCGGTGCGATTCAGATATTCATAGGCAATACACAGATGCTGTATTTCTTCGATCTTTTAAGCCTTATACTGTTCCCGTTACCGATCGACTGCTACATTTACGGTATGTGCGTGAGCAAAGAAAAGAAGATACTGCCGTTCTTCTGCTGGGCATATATCGGATTGATAGTTATGAATCTGCTCCTTCAGATCACCGGACTTGTAGATATGTACCAGCTTGTCATATGTACGCATCTGCTGATGCTGCTGAATATACTATACATAATGGTCCTTATGTTCATTGAGATAAAGCGCGAAAAGAACGTGAATATCAGGAATTTCCTGCCTCCGATCATAGTTATCATAGTCGCAGGTTCGATAGAGATGGCTAACTACTATTATTCAAACATGACCAGTACGACAGCGGCGTTAGGGATCGGTATGGTCGTTTTCATGGTGATATTAGTTGTAACATCAGCAAAAAGGTATTATACATATATACTGGATCTGAAACGGACAGAATATTTTGAGAAACTTGCACGCATGGATCTTCTTACCAATATT
>JBAYNV010000224.1:0-2950 GCA_041678685.1 Clostridia bacterium | reverse complement strand
TTCATGTCAGGCATTTCGGTAGGCCAACCCCAGTACTGTACAGTATGCATATACATATGAAGATGTTTCTGATAATCAGGATCTTTAGTGTAAGCCTTCATCTTTTCATCAGATTGCATAGTGAAATCGACACTGTACGGTATAGTGTCCGTGTTTTTATGATTTAGAGCATCTATAACTGTCTGCCTGCGTGTCATATATTTTCCTTTCAAAAAAGTACAGCCGTATAAACTAAATATACCGATGCTTATGAAATAGTAACGGAAGGTCCGGTTATTTCTTCTTTTGTTTTGCTATCTCAGTTTCTACTTCCTTTGCGCCTTCTGCATAATATCTTTCCTCATCAGGCTCGAGTTCCTTGAGGAGTCTTAAAAATTCTCCGGCGTGAACTCTTTCCTCATCAGCTATATCCTTAAGTACTTCCACAGCAAGCTTGCTGTCTGCTGACTCAGCTAGCTGCATATACATCTGGATGGCCTCGTATTCTGCTGAAACCATGAATCTTATGGCTCTTATAAGCTCTGATTTAGTTAACTTACGTTCTTTTGCAAGACCTGCAAACGGTTGTCCGAAATCCGGCATGTTATTTGTTCTCCTTTCGTTATATTGTTATACATATATTTTACACGATATCAGGTATTTTATCGAATCTTTTTCTGTATCCGCACTTCCTGCACAGTTCCTCAACTGCTGTTTTCTTCTGAAAACCGTCTGTTATGTTTCGAACCCTGTCGCTTTCCAGTATGGATGCAAAGTCAGTTTTGTATATATTCCCAAGATCGATCACTCCCTCTCCGTCAAGGCAGCAGGGTACGACTGTCCCGTCAGCAAGTATCGCTATCTGGTCACGAAGACCGTAACAGGATCCCATGCAGCTGTCTTCTTTTTCGTTAAGATCAGGCCATTGGAATAAGTGATTCCGGTTTATGTATATGCCGTCAGATATTTCTATTCCTCTGCTGTTTATTGATTTTTCCAAAATACTGTAAGGAAGACAGAATTCTCTTTCTATGATCCTGTAAAGCTCACGGTTCTTTATACTCTCTGTATCTTTATCATCAAGATTCCAGAATCTTAATGATACGAGTATATTGGAATTTGCTCTGGCTTGCTTTGCAAATGACAATATATCACTCATATACTCTTCTTTACTTATCGATCCGGGATTCGCATCAAAACTGTGAAGGGAGAAGTTCACCTGTCTTAATGCGCTCTTTGATATGAGCTTATCCTTCACCTGGCTTATAAGCGTCCCGTTTGTCGTTATATTTACTTTTATGCTCTTATCGTATGCAATATCCAGAAACTCACCAATATCAGGGTGGAGCAGGGTTTCACCCTTGACGTGCAGGCAGCAGTAGCCGGCATATGGTCTTATCTGATCAAGTATCCTTGTAAAAGCCGCAGTGTCCATGAACATCGGCAACCTTTTTGTAACAGGGCAGAAAGTGCATTTTAAGTTGCATACGTTTGTTATCTCTATGTATATTTTCTTGAACCGTTTCATTGATGTTTCCTGCCTGTTCTTTATTATATCACGAACATGTCTGTTCATATTTATGTAATATATTATGTGATACAATAGATATAGAGTTGATTATAGAGGTATTTTTATCAGGACATAGTATAGTCCTGTATTACATAGAATCCGGCAGAATAAGGAGGCAGAAAAATGAATTTACAGAAATTTACGCAAAAATCAGTGGAAGCTATCAACGAGGCGCAGAGCCTGGCGATAGAATATCAGAATATGCAGATAGAACAGGAGCATCTGCTTCATGTACTCATATCCCAGGAAGACGGCCTCATACCGGAGCTGTTTAAAAAAATGGGTAAAGACAGGAACGCATTCCTGTCCGCAGTGGAACAGGCTATTGCCGGTATCCCGAAAGTGACGGGAAGCGGACGCGATCCGGATAAGGTATACGTGTCACAGGATGTTGACAGAACGCTTGCTGATTCGGAAGATCAGGCAAAACATATGGGAGATGAATATGTTTCGGTGGAACATATAATGCTCGCGCTGTTCGATACGGCAAATTCCAGAGTAAAGGAGCTTTTTAAGACATTCGGTCTGGATAAAAACACATTCCTTAAAGTACTTGCCTCAGTCAGGGGAAATACCAAAGTCACTTCAGACAATCCTGAAGATACATATGATGTTCTGAAGAAATATGGTCAGGAACTGGTGGAGCTTGCAAGAAATCAGAAACTTGATCCTGTTATAGGCCGTGATGAGGAAATACGTAATGTCGTAAGGATACTGTCAAGAAAAACAAAGAATAATCCTGTCCTGATAGGAGAACCGGGAGTTGGCAAGACAGCCATAGTCGAAGGCCTCGCACAAAGGATAGTAAGAGGGGATGTCCCGAACAATCTGAAAGACCGGCAGCTTTTCTCTCTTGACATGGGTTCCCTTATAGCAGGTGCAAAATACAGGGGAGAGTTCGAGGAAAGACTTAAAGCGGTGCTTCAGGAAATAAAGAAATCCGAAGGCAGGATACTGCTTTTTATAGATGAGCTCCACAACATCGTCGGCGCAGGAAAGACAGAAGGCGCGATGGATGCGGGGAATATTTTAAAACCCATGCTTGCAAGAGGCGAGCTGCACTGTATAGGTGCGACAACGCTGAATGAATACAGGCAGTATATAGAAAAAGATGCCGCACTTGAAAGACGTTTCCAGCCTGTCATGGTAAATGAACCATCAGTCGAAGACACTATCTCTATTTTAAGAGGCCTGAAAGAGCGTTACGAGGTCTTCCATGGAGTAAAGATAACGGACTCCGCGCTCATAGCAGCTGCAATGCTTTCAAACAGATATATTTCCGACCGTTTTCTTCCGGATAAGGCGATAGATCTTGTAGATGAGGCATGTGCCATGATAAGGACGGAAATGGATTCCATGCCAATAGAACTCGATGAGATATCAAGAAAGATCATGCAGGCG
>JBAYNV010000223.1:0-2980 GCA_041678685.1 Clostridia bacterium | reverse complement strand
TCCGTTGATGCTCACGGATGCATCCGAAGGCACGGTGACCGTTATTGTCTTTGATACCACATCCAGTATCTCATCCACGATCTTTGCATCCGGCTGTTCCCATAAATTAAAGCCATAACCTGCCGAATTATCTCCTTTACTTGTAAGCACAACCTTGGCAATATCCGTGGTACCGGTACGTATCACATATGTGGGTGCCTCATTTGTATACTCTCCGGACATTTTTCTGTATGTATATTCATTTCCGTCAAGATAGGAGAAGTAATATTTGGCCATCAGACTCTCTTTGTTTTCAAATTCGGTATCGGATATTTTTGATGTGGATATGAAAAGCTGTCTTATATATTCATCATCCACTGTCTTTATGTATTCGTCCATAACGTTTTCCGGACGTGACAGTTCATATGATCTCATATACTGCCAGAAGAGGAAAAGCCCTATCAGGAGCAGGACCATAAAAGAACCTGAATAGATCAGAAGAGATCTCCAATATAACCTGCCATTTTTTTTCTTTTTATCTTTTATATCATTCATATTTTCACCTTACCAGAAATGATGTAGGCATTAATCTCGGTCCGGTGACTGAAGCGCAGACATTCAATACTTCACCTTCATATATCATCAGCGTCGATGATCCTCCGTCAAGATTCGATGCATTGACGGCGCCATACTCTGTCATGATGTCAGCTATATCCTGATATGATGCGCCTAAACTGTCCATACGCCTTCCATCGATAACGAGCATCAGTACGGCTCCGTCGGATCTCTGGCCTATGGCTGTACGTGGATTCAGGCCGCTTATGAGATCGCTCTCGAAATTCTGTACCACTCCGTTGATTATAAGGGGAGGACCGAAGCTGACAGCGCACTGCATTTTCTTCTCCAGAGCCTCTTCAGGCGTCATCATCCCCACATGGAGTATTCCGTTTATATCAAAGCCCGTTACCTGGTATACTACGTTGGGTTCTCCCCATGTAAGTTTTCCGTCCTGTATGACTATCCCGGCGGGAAAACCTTCCTGCCCGCCGCCTATCGAATCAACAAATCCGCCGGCATTTATGCCTGCTATCGCATTGTTGTCCTTCACCATATCGGCAAGATACTGGCCTTTTATGCCTAATTCACTTGTGAGCCCTACAAATACGCGTGTAGGATCCTTTACTATCATCATTACGCCTTCATACAGTGCACCCTGTATCCTGATGATCTCGATCCCGCCGTCTTCTTCGGGATCATCGTTACCTTCATCAGGTCCGTTGCTTGGTGTGGGGGTGGGTATATCTATCAGTGAAGGGTCCGTATTGTCCACAGGTATAATGATTTCTTCAGAAATAGTCAGGGCAGCGACCTCTTCATCGGAAAGATAAAGATTGGCAAGAAAGCCTATCGCGCTTGTCTCCCTTACCGAGAGCACGAACAGTTTTTTTGCAGTAGGCGAAGGACCTTTTTCAAGGACGAATATTACGCCTAAAACACCTATGACTACCATCAATACAGTCACAAGCAAAAAAGACATGGCTCTCAGAATAATCTTTGCTATTTTTTTTATCATATGTTTCTTCTCTCTCACAGTTTCCTCACAATCAACAATGCCAATACATTATATTTGATTTGAACTTGTTTTCCAACACTTTTATTGAATTAAGTCCCTTACTGATATATCATAATCATAATATTTGAAGTAAAGGACTAAATGAAAAATCATAAGATCACATCATCGTTAATATTATTATGCTTCATTATGTCAGTGCTATTAACATCATGTGAAGCAAATGTGAAAAATTCGCCTGTAATTTCACCATCAGGTTCTCTGCCTGAAACAGAGTCAGCAACTTCCACGCCCACACCTGTGCAAAGCGAGACTGCTACCGGCACACCCACAGAGACAGAGATGCCGGACGCTTCGGATCTGACGGAAAAGGTATATATAAATTATGACAGGCATTATGCTCCTTTACTGTGCGACAGGGATTACGGCACTAAGTACAGCCTGTCCAAAGGATCACAGGTAACGATATCAGCGGCAGAGGAAATATACGCTATATATGTCATATGGGATAATATTCCAGGTGAATGGACGCTGTACAGTAACGGAGAAACCGTGACAGGCGGGCAGAACGGATTCATACACGAATACATCGCATTACCTGAAGTTTCAGATAAAGCAGTCATAACTATAAAAGCTGATAAAGCTGTCATATGCGATATATACACATTTTCATACGGGACATTGCCGGACTGGGTTCAGACATGGCAGACTCCATGGGAGGATGCCGACATGCTTCTGTTATCTACGCATGCTGATGATGAGCATCTTTACTTTGGCGGGATGATGCCGTATTATGCAGGCGAACTTGGACTGAAAGTACAGGTTGCATATCTTGTCAACCATTGGACAGAACAGCCAAGACCTCACGAGCTTTTAAACGGATTATGGACGGTAGGCATCATCGCATATCCTATAATCGGACCGTTTGCTGATATTTACTCAGACAGTCTTGCTCATGCAAAGACAGTATATAGAGAAGATGCTGTGATCGAATATCAGGTGGAACTTTTAAGACGCTTCAAACCGGAAGTCGTCATAAGTCATGATCTTAACGGTGAATACGGGCATGGGGGACATATGCTTAATGCGTATTGTCTGACGCTTGCGGTAGGATATGCCGCTGACGCTGCCTTATATCCCGTATCTGCGGCAGAATTCGGTACATGGGACACCCCGAAACTGTATCTGCATCTTTATGCGCAGAATGAAATAATAATGAATTGGGACATACCTCTTGAAAGGTTTGATCAGTCTACGGCATTTGAAATGGCAAAGGAAGGTTATAGCTGCCACTTAAGCCAGCAGCACTGGTCCTTTGCAGTAAGACAGGGCGAAAGCCAGTACGACTGCAGAAGATTCGGCCTGTACAGGAGCCTTGTAGGTCCGGATATATTGAAAAATGATGTTTTTGAAAATATCGTGTTATCTGAG
>JBAYNV010000222.1:0-3006 GCA_041678685.1 Clostridia bacterium | reverse complement strand
GTATTGGACGAGAGCGGATACATCCATAAGGGTGATGACGGGTTCAAGATAAAGTCCAGGACATTCGTAAGGGATATTGCCGTTACCGGCACTGTGCACAAGAAGATAACCAAGAACGTAGACGAGAAGATCGTGGTGTTCTACAGCAGCAAGTATGCGGAAAAAGCGAAAGCCGAACGCGAGGCGGTCATATCCAAAGCTATGGATATAGTGGCTAATCCGGGAAGGTATACGCGTGCCACGGCATATGGTGCATGCAGGTATGTCCGCAACCTGTCGTTTAATACCGAGACCGGAGAAGTGATAGAGGACATAAAAAGGGTGCTGGGTATAGATCATGATGCGATAGCCGAAGATGAGAAGCTTGACGGATACTATGCCTGTGAATGGCATAATAAAAATACCCACTTATGGCGGAGAAAATTCCCCACTTCTTTATGCATCAAGAGAGCATTCATCTATACTTAAAGCATAACTGATTACTTCCCATAAGGAGGGAATATATTATGCTGGAGGTGGAAATGAAAACCACAATCAAAACGTTGCATCTGAAAGGATACAACAAGACGCAGATAGGACGAATGCTGCATATCGACAGAAAGACAGTGAGGAAGGTTCTTAAAGCCCCTGAGGACTGTAATGAGGCTCAGCCATCAGGAAAAGGCATCTGGCCTTCCGTTCTGGACAAGCATGCTGAATACATAAGCGCACAGCTGTCAAAAGGGATATCCATCACGCGCATCCATCAGGGCCTCAGCACGGACTACGGGGTGAGCTGCGGTTACACGACAGTAAGGGATTACGTCTCGAAGATAAGGAAATCCCATCCGGAAGCCTACATGGTGCTCCATTCGCTGCCTGGAGAGGAAGCTCAGGTCGATTTCGGATACATAGGCATGTTCAATGTGAACGGCACACTGAGGAAGGCGTGGGTGTTCGTGATGTCTTTAAGCTATTCGCGATACATGTATGCTCAGATAACCCTGTCTCAAAGCGTACAGGACTTCATATCGTGCCATGTCAGAGCTTTCCGGTATTTCGGAGGGGTGCCCCAGTCGGTAAAGATAGACAACCTGAAGGCTGGCATAATCGAGACGGATTTCTATGAGCCTACAGTCCAGATGGCATATGCCGAGTTTGCAAGGCATTACGGATTCCTTCCGGACCCGTGCAGGGTATACACCCCTACAGACAAAGGGAAGGTCGAATCAAACATCAAGTATGTAAAGGAGAACTGCTTCAAGGGAAGAGACTTGAAAGATCTCCGCGAGGCTGAGGAATTCCTTGAGGGATGGCTTGACGGCACCGCCAACAGGCGTATACACGGGACCACGAAGAAGATCCCGATGGAACAGTTCAGCCTGTCAGAAAAAGAGAAGCTTCAGGAGCTCCCTAAAGAAGATTTCATATTCTCAAAGTCCTCTTCGGCAACAGTTCGCACCGACTGCCATATCGTATACCGCGGGAACTACTACTCTATCCCTTACACGCATATCGGCATGGAGGTGGATCTGATAGAAGTAAATCATCTGCTCAGGGTATATTTCAAAGGGAAGGAGGTTGCCCTCCACAGCCTGCTTGAGAACGTAAAAGGCGAATATTCCACTGAAAAGAGCCATTACCCGCATTCAAAGACAATAACCCGTGACGAGCTGATGTCAGGATATCAGGAGAAGATGAAGGAGATTGGGAAAGGGGCTCTTGGTTTCTTTGATGCGTTCAGGAATACTGAAAAATACAGGGTGGATCAGTACAGGAGCATAGCGGGCGTAATCTCTTTGAGAAAAAGGTATGGCGACCAGGCTGTCGACAGGGCATGCATGAGGGCATGCCATTACGGGAATATCACATACCGGGCGGTAAAGAAGATCTGCAGCAGCGGACTGTACTTTCTGCCTTTGGAAGAGAATCGTGATGATGATCATCCCTGTACAAGCAGGATAAGGGAACTGTCGGCTTACAGGGATATGACAGGGCTGGGGGTGATTGAGCATGAATGACTCTTTGGCAGGCAAAATCAGGAAGCTCCATCTTGCCGGCATGCTCCAGACCGCAGATATGCGCGCAGGACAGGCCGTGAAGGAGAATATGTCCTATCTGGAATTTTTGGAAATTCTCGTTAACGACGAGAACATGAACCGGTCAAGGAACAGGCGCGCCGATCTCATGAGGCAGTCCCGGTTCCCTCAGCATAAGACCATAGAGGAGTTCAATTTCTCATGGCAGCCGTGTCTGAACAAGCAGGCGGTCTATGCTTTGGGGACCTGCGAATTCATACGGAAAAAGGAGAATATCGCATTCATAGGCCTTCCTGGGACCGGCAAGACCCATCTGTCAATCTCTCTGGGAATAAAAGCAATAGACCAGGGGTATTCTGTCTTATTCACCACCTTGTCAGAAATGATGGATGACCTGTACATGTCAAGAGCCGACAACTCCTTCAGGCAGAAGCTGAAGAAATACGTCTCGCCCAATCTTCTTATCATAGACGAGTTCGGGCTTAAGAGGCTGAACCAGACAAATGTAGACGACCTATACGAGGTGATATCCAGAAGATATGAGGCAGCTTCTACAGTGATAACTTCGAACAAACAGTTTGACGAATGGGGTAACATACTGTTCGATCCGGTACTGGCAACAGCCATACTTGACCGTTTCGTGCATCATTGCAGCTTCATCCTCATTGAAGGCGACAGTTACAGGATGAGGGAAAGGGAGATCATAATGCCTGTAAAACGAAGAGGACGCCCTCCGAAAGAGGGATCGGAATCGAAAAAGGAAAATGGAGCAGAGGGATATCTTGAAGAAGAAAAAAACGAAAGGCAATCAGGATAGCATTAAATGTTTTAGCCAGTAAATTACCTGAGCAAGAAAGTGGGGAATTTTCTCCGCCTTTTTTGGGACTTTTTTATTGACAATCACACAGGTGCTGCATGGAAGGACAGATCTCTCATAACATAGCGTCCCTGCTTGCATCAAGGCCCGGGGCATATTCATTGAAGACGC
>JBAYNV010000221.1:0-3016 GCA_041678685.1 Clostridia bacterium | reverse complement strand
GAGTAATGGGTATAGAATGTAGCCCTGTTTATATCCGCATCCTCGCATATCTGCTTTATTGTTATATTCGAAATCCCCTTTTTTGAAAGCAGGTTTATGAAACTCTCTTTCAGAACCATCTTTGTATATCTGACTCTGCGGTCCTCGTTTTGATTATTCATCGCCATCTCCCCTTTTTTTGATGATTACCAGACAGATTTGATTTCTGTGTTTATCAAATTACATTCGTAAATCATCTGTCTGTTGACTAATAGACATATTGATATTATGTTATGCACATGACGATTTGTCAACATTGTGTTTAATATGTAAGGATGGATGAATGGAAAAATTTGCTGGGTTTATAATAAAATACAGAAAAATAGTAATAATCATTTTTGCAGCTATAACGGCTATATCTGTCATTCTGGCTTTAGGCGTGAATGTCAACTATAACATCGAAGACTATCTGCCAAAAGACAGCGGCTCCACGATAGGCATAGAAATAATGATGGATGAATTCACGGAAGACTTCCCTTCAGCAAACGTTATGGTCAAAGATGTCACTGTGCTTGAGGCTCTGGAATTCAAAGGAAAACTCATCAACATCCCTGATGTCACATCAGTCACATGGCTTGACGATGTGATAGGATTGGATACAATATTATCCACCCCTATAGAATTTTTAGACACTGCTATTACTGATGTCTACTATAAAGACGATCATGCCCTGTTTTCCATTGCCATAACGCAGGGAAGCGAACAGGAAGTGATCAATGAGATATATGAGATAATAGGCGATGAGAACGCGGTATCCGGTTCTTCCGTAAACAAAGCCGCCATGCAGGAAATGTCTTCAAGCGAAACAGTCAAAGCTATGATCATACTCGTTCCTCTGATCATCCTTATACTTATACTTTCCACATCATCCTGGCTTGAGCCTTTGGTTTTCCTTGTAGCTATAGGCGTGGCCATCCTCATAAACATGGGGACCAATATCTTTTTTGATGATATCTCCTTCATAACAAAGACCGTAAGCCCTATACTTCAGCTGGCAGTATCTTTGGATTATGCGATATTCCTGATGCACAGCTTCAGGGAATACCGGTTGGAGTACGAACCTGCAGAAGCTATGAAGAAGGCTATGAAAAAATCCATTGCTGCTGTATCAGGAAGCGCAGCGACCACAATAATCGGATTTCTGGCCCTGGTATTCATGAGATTCGAGATAGGAATGGATCTTGGTCTGAATCTTGTAAAGGGAGTGGCCCTGAGCTTTATAAGCATAATGGTGTTCATGCCTGCCCTTACGATAGTCTGCATAAAGCTTTTAGACAAGACGACCCATAAGTCTGTCAGCATGGATTCCAAAAAAGCGGGGAAATTCCTCATGAAGGTAAGAATACCGCTTTTAATATTATCTTTCCTGATCATAATCCCGTCGTTCTTAGCAAAAAACAATATAGATTTCGAATACGGTATGAGTAATGCTACATCCGTTTCAAGGGCACAGGAAGACAGGGAAGCCATTGAAAGCGTCTTTGGGAAAATCAACCAGATAGTGATACTTGTCCCTAATGATGATACAGGCAAAGAGACCATACTATGTGAAAAACTGAAAGATATCGACGGGGTAACAGCGATCATATCATATGACAGCATGGTGAATTCCTCAATACCGATAGAATTTGTCGAAGAGGCCGCAGGTACGTTCAGATCAGAGAATTACTCCAGGATAATACTATACACTGACCTTGATGAGGAAAGCGCAAGAACCTTCGCATCCTTAGACATGATACATGCTGTAACTGATGAATATTACGATGAATACTATGTATCAGGCCAGAGCGCCAGCATATATGACATCAAAGAAGTCGTATCAGCAGATAACAGGATAGTGACCTTAATAGCCGTATTAGGCATATTTTTAGTGCTTCTGATTCAGTTCAAATCATTATCATTACCTATGATCCTTGTATTTACTATCGAAGCGGCAATATGGATAAATCTTGCTTTCACGTACTTTCAAGGCCAGCCGCTGAACTATATAGGCTTTCTTGTCATCAACACGGTACAGCTTGGAGCCACGGTAGATTATGCCATACTCATAACAGACAGGTACAAGCATAACAGGACAAAGATGCTTCCAAAAGAAGCTATGCAGAAGACTCTTTCAAACAATCTGACTGCCATACTGATATCAGCCGGAATACTGGCTTTTGCAGGCCTGGCGCTATATTTATCGTCATCTAATCCTATAGTATCAGAACTTGGAGTCCTTTTAGGGCGAGGCACCATACTGTCCTTTGCAATGATCGCAACAGTATTGCCTGCACTTTTGATACTCCTTGATTTTCTGATCAGGAAGACAACATACAAGCATGGGTTCTATATAGATGAGAAGAAAAAAGAAAAAATAGCAATAAATGAAAAAGAAGAAATACGAGGAGACCTGAAATGAAAAAAATATTATCCGTTTTATTGATATGCGCCCTGCTGTCAGCTTTTATATATCCGGTACAAGCTGCAACCCAAGAACAGTCCTCACAGAAAGAAGAGATCATATATGCGGTCCTGGATAATGACGGTAAAGTAAGCGAAGTATATGTAGTCAATTCCTTTAAGACTGAAAACATTGTGGATTATGGGGATTATATTAAGATTAAGAACCTGTCCACCACCGATAAGATAACAGTTGAAGATGATCTCATAACGGTGAGCACAGATCAGGATTCCTTCTATTACCAGGGTTATCTTGAATCAAGGGAACTGCCCTGGACGATACAGATAACATATCTTCTTGACAATGAAGCTATAACTGCTGATGATTTGGCCGGTAAGAGCGGGAAGATAGATATACTGATAAATATTGAACCAAATACCGCTGCAGACAGCTTCTTTTTCAGCAACTATACCTTATCAGTAAGCCTGAAACTGGATGAAAGGCTGTGTAATAACATAGAAGCTCCAAAAGCCGTTATAGCCACAGCAGGCATGTATAAGCAGCTCACATATACCATATTGCCAGACAAAAAAG
>JBAYNV010000220.1:0-3038 GCA_041678685.1 Clostridia bacterium | reverse complement strand
CTTCGCAAGCCAGGGTCAGCGGTTGTGATCTGAAAAGCTACTCCCGGCTCTTTGTAAAACTTATTTTGGATGGAGGTAATATTATGGATTACAGAATCGAAAAGAAAGATGCTTTCAGGATCATCGCAAAAAAGAGGTTATTTTCGTGCGACAGAGAGATAAGCAAAAAAGAGATCCCTGAGTTTTGGCAGAAGTGCCGTAAGGATGGAACGATCCCGGCTTTATGTAAGTACATTAAAAAGGGAAATGTGTTTGGTGATTCGGTCATAGGCGCATGCTTTGAGTGTGATGCAACAGACAGAGATTTCCCGTATGCTATCGGAGCGGCATATGACGGAGGCATTGTAGATAACGGCATGACTGTTCTGGAAGTGCCTGCGCATACATGGGCGATCTTCAGGTGTACAGGCGCAATGCCAAAGGCATTCCAGGATCTGTGGCACCAGGTATACGCTGATTTTTTCCCGGCTAACGAATATCAGCCATGCGGAGGGATCGATTTTGAAGTATATCCGGACGGTGATATATGTTCCAAGGATTACAGATGCGAGCTGTGGATAGCGGTAGAGAAGAAGTAATATCCTAAAAAATCCACTGTGTGTTATATTTGTGCCAGAAACGATCGTATCCTGTTTGAGCCTTCCGATAGCGTGTGATATAATGGATTTCATTGATTCTATAAGGTGGGCTATGAAAACGATAGTTATTATAGGCGGCGGAGCATCAGGCATGATGGCTGCGATAACAGCCTCACAGGAGCACGCAAACCATGTCATACTGCTGGAAAGGCAAAGCCGTATAGGCCGTAAATTGCTCAGTACCGGCAATGGGCGCTGCAATCTTACAAACATCCATGCGGGACGCGATCATTATCACGGAGCTGATACCGGCTTTATACTTCCTGCTATGGAGAAATTCGGTGTTGACAGGACGCTGGAGTTTTTTCGCGGACTCGGTCTGATCACAACAATAGAGCAGGACGGAAGGGTATATCCTCTTAGCAATCATGCGGCCAGCGTTTTGGATGTTTTACGTTTTGCACTCGAACGCGACAATATTGAGCTTTTTACCGACCGCGCTGTTTTATCTTTAAGAAAGCAGGGCGGTAAATTCCTTATAGATACAAATAACAGGAGCATACAGGCGGATCATGTGGTCATAACCTGCGGCGGAGCTGCAGGATCGGACCTGGGCGGCGTTATGGACGGATATGAATTACTGGAGATGATGGGACACAAAAGAACGGCCATTAACCCGTCACTGGTCCAGATAAATACAGACACCGCGTATCCAAAAGCGCTCAAGGGCGTGAAGGCTGATGCATCGGTAAGCGTGATTTTTGGTGAACGTGTTATGATCGCATATCGAGGCGAAGTGCTTTTTACGGATTTCGGAGTATCCGGTCCTGCGATATTTGAGATATCGCGTACAGTCAGTACAGGTGGGAAGGGTTTATCCATATCACTGGATCTGTTGGCGGACTATAGCGAGGAGGATATAACCGGGATGCTCACGCATCGTTGTGAAACTGCACCAAAAATACCTGCTAACCAGATACTGACAGGCGCACTACAGAACCGTCTGGGGCAGATGGTATGTAAATATACGGGTGTATCAGGCGGAATAAATTGCGCACAACTGACTTTTAATGAGCTTCATGCGATCGCATATGCTGCAAAGCACTTCATGCTGGGTATAGAAGGTACTGCCGGTTTCGAATGTGCACAGGTAACGGCAGGCGGAATGAGTACATCTGAATTCGATCCGAAAACCATGGAAAGCCGTATTGTGCCGGGACTGTTTGCCTGCGGGGAAGTGCTTGATATCGACGGAGACTGCGGCGGCTACAACCTTCAGTGGGCATGGTCGAGCGGTCATCTGGCAGGAGAGCTTGGTAAATAGATAATGAAGAAATTATTAATATGCGCTATATTCACGATCCTGTGCTGCTTTACATTTTCAACTGTATATGCGGATGATACGGATCAGATCAGTATAAATACTCCCGAAGGGCTTATAAGCATTGCAGATGACCCATACGGCAAATATATTCTTACTGCGGATATAGACATGTCAGGTGTTGAATGGACGCCTCTGGCATTTTACGGACGATTTGACGGCAGCGGGCATGTGATATATAACCTGAAGGTCGGTGAGCTTGGTGAAACATATGCAACGACTGTTGACGGAAACGATAAAGAATATGAAACATATTTTGCCGGTCTGTTTTCTGTTGTCAAGGATGCTGTTATAAAAGACCTCACATTGTTGAACGTGGATATACATATCTCCACAGATAAGAATGCATTTGTGGCGGTACTTGCAGGGTTTATGGAAAACACAACTGTATCGGGATGCAGTATAAGCGGACGTGTGTACCTGTATCAGACAAACAGGATGTGCGGTGTGAGCGGGATAGTCGGGTTTGGATATGGCAGTATATCCGGCTGTTCAGCGGATGTTGAACTTGTATTTATTGATGGTGATACCAGTTACAACTGCGAAGAATTCCTTGGCGGTATACTGGCATGCGGTTATGCTGACATAGACAGTTGCAGTATAAGCCTGAAAGGATATGCTTCCGTAGACGGATTCGTACACAACGGCGGTATCGTAGGCATGTATTATGTATATACATCTTCAGACAAAGCTCATGCAGGATATGTGAGCAACTGTTCTGTGGACGCGGATATAAGCTTTTACGAGGATAATACCAACCGCAGGGCATACTGTTCTGCTTATATCGGGGAAACCCTGAATTACAGAGTGACCGTTTCGGGGAACACAACTGTGTATTTTAAAAACGGAGAAATTTTCGATTACAGCGCGTATCTTCTTCCTGAAAAGTGCGACAGCCCCATATATGATTCCGTCGTGCATTCTCCTTCATGCACTGAATTCGGTTATACGGCATATACCTGTGAAAAATGCGGTTACTCGTATAATGATGATTATGCGGGGCCTGTGCATACGCCGGGCGAATGGGTGACTGCGATCGAACCTACATATATGGAAAACGGCATGAGCCGCCTGTACTG
>JBAYNV010000219.1:0-3056 GCA_041678685.1 Clostridia bacterium | reverse complement strand
TACTGCAAAGGTATAACTGATATCAGTACGATAAGCAGCGATAAGGAGAGAAGCCGCATAGAGTTCTATGAAGGGTACACTGAAGATACATTTGTAGGCGAACTGACAGGCGGAATCATAGGATACATGATAATACCGTCATCAATGAGCAGATATATAAGTGATGAATATACAGGAGAAAACAGGATATTGCAGCTCAGGTCTTCCGCAGATTCCACCATTATCGGTAGGTACCTCATAATAGGCGAATATACAACAAAGAGCGTATATGACACCATATATGTATCATATTCCGGGTTAAGCAAGCTCTACCATGATGAAGAGGAGCAGTTAAAATCATTCGTGGGTTCAATTGAGATGGATGTATATGAAGAGAATGATCTGACAAAGCTGATAGAGTATCTTGAAAGGTATTTTGCAGACGGAAATGCCCTTGAGCTTTATGAAAACAAATTGAATAAGTTTGATGAACCGTATCCATACTATTTCACTTATTCGTTTGATATCTTATCAGTACCGACAGGATCGCCTGTTGAAACAACAGCTGATCCTACGCCAGGCCAGGAGACAGCTTCACCAGGTTACAATAATGAGGAGAATGTCATCAACATATCAAGGATAGACGGAGCCATAAACCTCAAGATCCCATATATTTATGCTGATGCGCTTATAAAGGATTATCCCGAATACAAGCAATATATAACCGATCTTTCCATCAGTTCTGAAGTAATAGAATACACGGAACATGATATTTCCTTAGGTTGGTCAGGCGAATATTTTGGCAGGGAACCAACAACCGTGACCACTATAATGGCTGTAAAATACTATCAGGGGATCACTAGCATCAACGAAATCGAAAAACAGAAAGATGACTGCGAGATCACATTTTATGCCGATTACACTTACGAAGACCTCATAACACCGCATAACTCCGAAGACTGTGAAGGATATGCGATCATACCTGCACCGGTGAAAGAAGCCGTAAAAGAAGAGTTTAGAGATACCGAATTGTCTATTTTATTAGACGCATTCGATGATATTAATAGTCAGATTCTTGTATACACGCATTTTAAAATAATCGGTGAATATGTCACCACTGATAATTATGATACCATTTACCTTACGTACAGCGGGTATAACGAGAAGTATGTGAATGAACAGTATCAGCAGGAATATATTGAATCCATTACAATAGAAACAAAGAAAGATATGGATATAACACCATTCATAACATATTTGGAGAAATACTTTGCTGATGCTGATAATCTCGAGAAATTCGAAGGAGTGAATAACTATCTGGAAGTTGGATATGAGTTCTGCTATAATAGGACAAAGGGAACAGAATGATGTGTTGCTATCTGGATGAATTTACATATATTTTATATGCTATAAATCCATAAGTTATGGCTTAAATTCGATGAAAGAATATATATACTGAAAATTCGAACATAGGAGTGTTTATGAACCAGTCATTCAAATCAATTTATAGGGCACCTGTAAGGAGCATAATATATATTTTATTACTTTCCTTAACAGCTACATCCTTATGTGTCAGCATAGGTATATGGAGATATTCTGCAGAGAGCATAAAGGAAGTAAGGAATACTTTCACATCCATAGGGGTATTGAGCGAACTGGAGTTCACGGAGCAGATGTACGTCAAAGCAGATCCTCCTCTGTATGAATACAGCATGCTGGAAAAGATCAAAGAGAGAGCTTCTGAATCAGTATATGCAATCGATACAGACCGTCGTGAATATGTGATGGGGTATAACCAGAATATCAAAGCAATAGCCAAAATGGGTTCAATCTATGAAACATATCCCTATAGCTTATCGATAGTGACAGGTATTTGCGAAAGTATAGAGTATCAAGCAGGCCTCAACTATACAGCAATGATCAGGATCGACTATAATGATCTGAATGTTTTACCTATATATGCCGATGCATACAAAGATATAGACCTTATGAATCTTACCGGTACATATATAACAACAGATAATAAGGCCCCGCTGAAAGTAGGCGAAAAGTATATTTTTTATGTGTATCTGGTTGGATATAGTGTTACGGATGGCTGTTTTCATGGGACAATTGATAAATGGCGTTATGATTACTATAAATATGAAGAATACGTGGAATATGATCCTGTGACTATGACAGAGGAGTTTGGTGAACTGGATGAAGATGAAATATTCCTGAAAATCACGGATGCTTCTTTGTATATGATGAAGGAACTAGACACAACGGCATATGAGTTCATAGAAGGGGATAACGGTATATGGGCTGACAGGGTAGATGAATGTATGATAACGCAGCATTCGCTGGAAATCGTATTGACAGACTGTATCGACAGCATATATATGTTCAATAAAGGGGAAGCATATATCGTAGAAGGCAGGAACATCACTGACGAGGAGTTTGAAAGCGGTGCTGACGTGTGCATAATCAGCAGTTCATTCGCATCAAGTAATAAGTTGAAAATAGGCGACAAGATGAAATTAAATGTCTATGAGAATGATTTTAAAATAATATCCAGCACTATAACTATGTCAAGTAGCAGTTCCGGAGTATACAGATCTTTAGAAGGAAAGGATAAGCTTGATATATGGCTTGCCAAAGGGTTTGATTTGGAAAAGGGTTTCTATAAGGAAGTAGAATATGAGATAGTGGGAGCATATGCGATAGATAGCAGAACCAGCAGGAACGAATTCAATTTCACCTATAATACTATGTTCGCTCCTTCAGGTTCGGTTGAAGGCAACTTTAATACTGAACCTACGGTACTGACTATCTCAAGGTATACGGACAAGCTCGAATATACCGATCTTTTAAGGACCAGTGTTCCTGGGTCATTTTCCGTGATCATAGAAAACGGTAATATCGAAGCTTTTGAAAAGGAGATGGAAGAAGCCGGTTATGGCGGGATCTTCTACTATTCCGATCAGGGATATTCAAAAGTGAGCAAGATACTTGATGAATACAATGAGATATCCATGCTTATAGCAGTAATATCTATATGTGTCTGGATGACAGTGGTCATCGTGTTTATCGTAATG
>JBAYNV010000218.1:0-3073 GCA_041678685.1 Clostridia bacterium | reverse complement strand
GTAATACCCGAATTCTTCGAGCAGTATAGGTGCATCAGGTTTCATGGAATAGTGATCTTTAGTGCTTTGTTTAAGTTCTTCGAACGTCCTCATGTGACCTCCGGAATAGTTTTCATTTTATAATATATAGGATAGCATAAGTTTTATCCTTATAGAAGCAGTATTCAGCTTATCGGCCGGTATAATATCACAATGAGGTATGACTTTGGCCCTTTTATGGGATATAATGAAAGCACACTATTTAACATGGAGGTGTTCTGATGGATCAGCTGTATTTCTTTTATATCTCATCCTGCCCATATTGCAGACAAGCGCAGGAATGGCTCAGTGAATTGCAGGAAGAAAACAAAGACTACAAAAAAATACCTATAAGGAAAATAGAGGAAAACCAGGAAACAGCTCTGGCAAGAAGTTACGACTACTTTTATGTGCCCTGTTTCTTTGCCGGCAAGGAAAAGCTCCACGAAGGAGCTGCTACCAAAGAAAAAATTAAATGTGTCCTTGATACGTATCTGAATAAATGCAAGGAGTGACAGTATGACAATATCCGTAAACACAAAAAAAATTATCGGAAAGATAAAACCCGTTAACAGTATCACCAATGGAACAAATGAACGGCTGGATAAATATTTCAGGATGGCGGAAACACCGTATACGCGTCTTCATGACTGTATGTCTGATCATCAGTTCACAGTTGACATGCCTGTACTGTTTCCGGATTTTAACAAGGATGAATATGATGCTAAGAACTATGACTTTGACCGTACGGATATATACATAGGTGACATTGTTAAAAACGGAGTAAAGATAATATTCCGTTTGGGAAACAGTATGGAACACGGACCAGTATTCCTTCATTCTGATCCTCCGAAAGACTTTTTAAAATGGGCAAGGATAGCATGTCAGATCATACGCCATTACAACGAAGGCTGGGCAGACGGATCATTTTATAGCATCGAATACTGGGAGATATGGAACGAACCGGATGCAGGCGCCGGCGGGGACAGGACCAAAGATGGCCAATGGACAGGTACTGATGAACAGTTTTACGACCTGTATTCCAAAGCATCGGCATATATAAAGAAACAGTTCCCTGATCTTCTGATAGGCGGATATGCGTCATGCGCAGTTGACGAGCCATCAAGAAGACTGTTCTTTGAAGGTTTTCTGGATCATCTTCACACCCATGACCATGCTTTTGATTTTTTTTCATATCACAATTACGGAGACAGTACTGACAAGATAGAAAACAGGATAAGATACATCGTAAACACTCTTGAAAGCAGAGGATTCATGAACATACCTCTTCTTTGCACGGAATACTGCTTTTTCTATGAAGGCGGAGGGCACTGGAAGAAGTTAGGACAGCCTGACAGCGAATATTACCAGCAGGAATTATATCAGGACATGACCGGCGGCAAAGGTGCGGCATATGTATTTGCAGCAATGATCACATTCCAGAACAGCCCGGTTCAGATCGCAACGCTATACCGCACCGACGAAGCAGGTCTGTGGAATGCTCCGTTCAATGCTTTCGGAGTCCCTCAGAAACCCTACTATGCCTTGCTTGCTTTCAGGGATATAAAAAGAATGAAGGATCAGCTGGAAGTCACGCCTTCAAAAGAGAGCGGTGTATATGCGATAGCGGCAGGAGACAGCGATGAACTTGTCCTATCCATAAGCCAATACACAGGGATAGATACAGTATATGATATCGAAGTTTTGGGACTAGATATGAAAGCACAGTATGATATGGAGTATCATCTTACCGATGATAACCATGGTTACGAGCTTATACGGAAAGAAACCGGATCTTTCGATAAGATGCATCTTTTCATGAAGAGAGGTTCGATACATACTGTCAGGCTTAAGAAGATCAGCTGATTATTTTTTGTAATCTCCCCTGTTTTCCCTGACGACTTCAAGCATATAAAGGTAATTATCAGTCGGGATATATTCAGGAATAGAGTTACCGGTGCCAAAAGCGATACCGCCCTTGCCTTTGGTTTTTCTTATCACATCCAGGATATATTCTTTAAGCTGCGGTTTGTCATATCTGCATAATACATCCGCATCCACGCCTCCGAAATTGCCTATCCTGTCGCCGTATCTGTCTACCCATTCAGGGAAAGGAGCGATCTGATCCTCATTGGAATGTTTTGCGTTTATCTGTGCCGTCGTTATTATTTCATCCATTATATTGAATATATTGCCGCATGAATGGAGCAGGAATGGTTTGTTATATCTGTGCGCTTCCGAGACCACTTTTTCATATCCCGGTATAACAAGACTGACTATGTCCTTTTTCGATATCAGCGTATTGCTTTTGTAGCCAAGATCGTCTCCCATCCTTGTAACACAGTATATGTCCTTGAATTCTGCAAGAAACTTCTTCCATATGATCAGGATCGTTTCTGAAACCTTTTTGAATACATCCTCATATAATTCGTGATCATCTGCGGCCATAATGCAAAGATCCATATAACCTACGAGATCCTGTACGCATTCAAAGACCCCATTCCCGGGACCTCCGATAGCTTTCATACCCGCAGGCATCATTTCCCTCAATGCGTTATACCTGCCGGTAGCTTTCTTGAAATAGATAACAGGTATTTCATCCCAGGGATAGTTTTTGAAGTCTTCCCTGGTCTGTATCACTCCCTTTATGTGCTGATCGAGTGCTCCGCCTCCTATGAATACTCCACGTATACCTACTTCATATGATACTGTGTCATATCCCATATCCTTAAAGAATCCGCAGTAATTCCTGAAGAATTCTTTCTTTTCCTCATGATCTCCGCTTATGAGATCGGCAAATTGCCTGTTGAGGATCTTTTCCATTTTTTTCTCGCTTATGATGTGCTCATACAGAGGCAGCCTCTTAGCCTCAATGTTCCATGCAGCATCGACTATATTTTTGTAATCAGGCATAAAATCCATATTGTTTCTCCATTTTTTAGTATCGATATCCATATTATACATGATACTGCAAACCATATATATATACATTGCAAATGTTGACTTTTATACCCTTCGATGTTTTAATCAAGTGAGATGTCACCTATATATATGG
>JBAYNV010000217.1:0-3083 GCA_041678685.1 Clostridia bacterium | reverse complement strand
TTTGAGAAGGCTATGGATTATGAAAAACATTTCAATATTTCGGGATGGGCGTTTTTCATGGCATTTGACGAAGACGAGCCTATTGGAGCTGTGACAGTGAGCGCCCGTAATTCAAGCTGTGACATACTAGACAAGCGGGATGACATATGCGCTCTTTGGGATATACGCGTTGCAAAGGGATACAAGCATTCGGGAATAGGGCAGCATCTGTTCGATATGGCACGCGCATGGGCAACAGAAGAAGGATTTTCACAGATGAAGATCGAATGCCAGAACACAAATGTCCCTGCCTGCAGGTTTTACCATAAACAGGGTGCGCAGCTGTGCAGGATAGATGAATATGCATACTACAGCGAATACTATAACGAGAAAGACATACGCGATGAAATAGGATTGATCTGGTATCTCGATCTGAAATGAGGAAATAATGATATATCCTAAAAAAGAACTACTAGAGATGATGAAAAAGCAGCTTGCGCTGGAGTACAACTGCTCTTCTTTGGATTTTGACAGATCAGAAAACATTATAACGGTACCAAGGCTCGACGAATCCAGACGGCATTATTCCGATACCGCTCCTTTCTTTAAAATGGCGACATTCGGCGGTAATACTGTGATATCCGCTGATGAAAAAGTCCATGAATGGCTCAGAAAATTTATTATGGATAAAAAAGGGATCCGTCTTTTTGAATACGAATGCTGGCAGGAAATAGATAATGAGTTAGTAAAATATGACAGGAAGTTATGGGGAACATGCAACATGTTCCTGCCTGATATGAAGATCGTACCGGTAAAGCCTTTAATGCCTGTCAGATGGTTTGAACAGGATCAGATAACCCAATTCTATGGAGATAAGAGGTTTTCATATGCCTTATGTGATAAATTCATGCCGGAACGTCCTGATACTCTTGCAGTGGCGGCTTATGACGGTGACGAAATAACCGGTATGGCGGCTTGCTCTGCCGATACCCCTATGCTGTGGCAGATAGGTATCGATGTCGATGAAAAATACAGGAGCAGGGGCGTCGGTAGCTATCTTGTGACGCTGCTTAAAAATGAGATCATAAATAGAGGCAGGATACCTTTTTACGGTACATGGCCGTCGAATCTGTATTCATATAATACAGCCATAAAGAGCGGTTTCTTTCCTGCATGGATAGAGGCTCTTACAAAGAAACAGTAAAATAAAAGAGCCGGGATATTCCGGCTCTTTTCATTTCTTATGTTTTATCTATTACTCAGCAGAATCGTCTCTTGTATCTGTTATGACTGATCCGCCCTGTACAGTTACCCAGCCCCATTTAAGACGTGCTTCCATTTCCATTTTATCCAATAGTTCGGGAGTGATGGACTGTGAGATGAGATTGTTTGATTCAGCTTCAGCCTTTGCTTCTATTATCTTGATTTCTGCTTCTATAGTAGCTTTTTCCTTGTCAGCCGCAGCTTCTATTACTCTCTGCTGTGCCTGGATCTCTACCTTCTGGCGTTCCTGTTCTGCAGTCTCGACCTGCTTCTTTGCTATAGCTTCCGCCTGAATGGCATTTTCGATTTCCTCACCTGCATCGGTATCGGTGAAGTTGATGGATACGAACGCTATACCGCTGTCTGCAAAACGGTTAGCCAGCTCTGATTCGATGCCTTCATAAAGCGCATTACGTTCAGAACCCAGTATTTCTATGATGTTATACTGTGTCGATATCGTCTCAATACTTCTCTGCACTGTAGGAGACACAAGGCTGGTAGCGATATTTTCCAGATTCCTGTACTGTTTGAATACCTCATATGCTTTTTCAGGTAATACGCGGTATTTTACGTCTATTGCCATGCTTATATACTGCGCATCCTTTGTCTGTCCGGTTATACCTACAAGATTGCTTGTCTGCACTTCGGTACTGATGATATAAACGGTATCGAATATCCCCTTTGCATGCCATCCTTCAGGTAATGTCTCTTCGCTTACGCCTTTGAACGGGCTGTACTGCACGCCTACTGAGTTTGCGGGAATTACCGCCACTGATGCTATTGATACCGCTATAAGCATAGGAAGTATCGCGATCACGCAGTTGAAACGGATTTTCTTCTTGGGATCTCTTTGGTAGTTCAGATAAATTATGACTATAAGCAGTGCTACCGATGCTATAAGTCCTATTGTTAATGCTGTCATTATTAATGCTCCTTTTGTTTAAATTTTAAACATACACATAATATATGTTTAAAAGGTGCAAGTCAATGATGACAAAATGCATTGTATTACTGGTTTAAAATGATAAAATAAGGAACGGAGGTATCGTTATGTCTTATTCTTTAGGAATGGCTGCAATAAATCTTGAAATGCCGGATATCATACCGAGGACCGAATACGCATATCAGGGAGCATATGAACTGTTACGTAATGTGACGGGAATACAGGTATATCCCGAATCCGACGGAGACACTAAATTCGATGCTATCTGTTCATTTGAAAGAGCATGGGATATATCAATGTTCTGGGGGATAAAAATAGGAGGCGATATCTTCAAGGAATTCAGAACAAAAATGGGTCATGCCGGTTTTGTTGAGGGATTCGCGGACTTTGCGGACAACAGGCATGAAGCTTTCAAAGAGCCCGAAGAAGTTTATTCGTTTGATATGTATAAGACATTCGGCCATGTCGACATAAAGGAAGCTACCGGTCTGTTTAATGAAGACATAGCGGGAAAATGCAGAAGGCACCCGACCGGTGTCAACACAACAGGCATATATGTGACCTGTATCTCAGGGCTTCTTGATCTTTTAGGCTGGGATATGCTTCTCTTATCCGCAGGAGAGGATCCAAAACGTTTCGGAGAATTCACTATAAGATATCAGGAATGGATATCACAGTATTTCAGGGCGCTTGCCTTATCTGATGCGCCTGTTGTGATGATACATGACGATATGGTCTGGTCAGCAGGGCCGTTTATAGCACCGGCATGGTATGATCAGTATGTATTCCCATATGTAAAGAAAAACATTGCCGTACTTAAGGAAGCAGGTAAAAAAGTACTGTTCACATGCGACGGAGGTTACAACCTCTTTATCGACAGGTTTGCGGCTTTAGGTAT
>JBAYNV010000216.1:0-3089 GCA_041678685.1 Clostridia bacterium | reverse complement strand
TCCGCTTTTGAAATTTCTCAGAGTATTTCCCGATGTCATGGAGCATCCCACATAAATAAGCATGATCTTCACCACTGAAAACACTACCAAATTTCTTTGCTAATAATGCAGTGCCTACCGAATGTTCCATAATAGATTGAATAGTACCATCATCTCTTACATGTGCAGCGTATATTTTATTCAATTTAGGATACCTCAGTTAAATCATATCACATGACCTGTCCAATAAACAGTACTGTGCCAGATAATGTAAATCTAATGAATTACTAAAATTATTATACATCAAGAAATCCCTTCATGTAATGGATTTTGCCTGTTTTCAATACAACAACCCATTATGAAAACACGGGCATCTCCACGTCCAAGTAATACAGAAAACTTACTTCATTTCAAATGCTGTAATGAGTTACCATATCTGATGTGTCCAATAAATGGCATTGTACTATAAAAATATGATGATATAATGGGCATATCATGAAATTAAAAAAGACAGTAAATAACAAGACAAGATTTGGCCAACTGAAAGCTGAATATGGAAAGCTCCAGGGATATCAGAAATTTATGGTTTTCATGCAGATGCTGGGACTGATATTCATGATCCTACTGGGGCCTTTTATCATAATAGCGAAATCCGCCAAACTTAAGATCAGGTAAAATCGGTTATACTAATGTATAAAAAAACATTGCATTTTACTGCAATATTTTTACTTACCGGTATTTCACTTAAGATCCGTCTGCATCCCCGCTTTGATTTTTACGGGCTGTCTGTCTACATCTATCCATACATCCAGACATGACGGGTTGTATACCATAGTACTGTCGCAACTGAATTTCAGGTTCCTGACAGCTGTGATATAGTCCTTAATCTCGATATTGGTCGCATACCAGGTATCATCCCTGCCGCTTATCTTCTTAGCAAATTCCTCTATCACATCCCACTTATCGCCGTTCCTCTCGAACTCGTAGCTATGCCCCCACACATAAAACAAAGCCATGTCGCTGTTCCATCTCGGGCTTTCAAATGCAGGTATACGTTCAAGAGCATCACTATGGTGGCATGTCGGATGCCATGTAAGAAAATTATCGGGACAGGAGAATGATTTATGGCTTTGCGTCGTCCTGCTGTATTCTATTCCAAGATACCCAAGCAGATCCACTACCTTATCATTGTAGTATCCGTAAGGATATGACATACCTCTTACAGGATAATCTGCGATATTTTCCAGGACCCTTCTGTTTTCGATTATTTCTTCACGGAATCTGTTATCCGTAACGCTTCTGAGATCGCAGTGATTAACAGTATGTACCGCTATCTCATGACCTTTATATAACTTCGCGACGTCCTTTATATTAACTTTTTCCGGCTGTCTTGCTTCGTCCGAATCCAGATAATTCGTATTCAGAAAGAATGAACCTTTCAATCCGTATTTATTGAATAACTCGACAAGCCTGTAGTCTTCAAACGGCCCGTCATCATAACTCATCGTTACGGCTTTTTTTAGCCCGTTTTTGAAATATCTTGTTGATATGATCATATATACACCCCACTTGCTTTTTATATTTCATATTATACATCGTTCATGATCATATGGCATGAGGCGTTTCATTTGACATATCACCTTTATCATGATATTTTTTACTAATTGCAGGAGATGATTTTAATGAATATATGTATACGTAAGGCAAGACCAAAGGACTGTAATGAAGTCATAAGGCTTCTTAAGCAGATATCACAGCTGCACCATACAGGAAGACCTGATATATTCAAACCTGATGTAAGCAAATACAACAGTGAGGATCTGCGCTTTAAATTCACAGATCCTGAACAGTATATAATCGTAGCAGCGGATGAAGAAGACCATGTTTTAGGGTATGCATTCAGTTATTATGAGATCAAACATGACCACAGGTTATTAGTAGACAGAAAAATACTGTATCTGGATGATCTGTGTGTTGATGACGTATGCAGAGGTATGAATATAGGGTCACAGCTGTTTGACGCGGCACTTGCACATGCAAAAGAAACAGGATGCGATTCACTGGAACTGAATGTCTGGGAATTCAACACACCTGCGGTCAGATTCTATAAAAAACACGGTATGACCGTTAAATACAGCAGAATGGAGCTTCCTGTAGAAAAAACCGAGTGATCGGTCATATATTGATCCAGTATCTCTGGTCGACCGTGCCCTTTTCGCTAGTAACTTCATTTTCCAGGATCCCGCCGTTTTTCATTATACTTTTCTGCGAACCGATATTCGCCTTATCGCAGACCATAAGAACTCTGTCGAGCCCCAGCTTCTTGCATTCGAGCAATGCAAGAGCTATCATTTTTGTCGCATAACCTTTTCGCCTCTGTGATGGACGTATACCGTCACCTATATGGCCTCCGTGTTCAAAGAGTCTTCCGTTAAGCCAGTGTCTAATATTTACCGCACCTACGATGATCCCGGCTTCATCATCGAATGCGAAATAGGTCGTCGCAGGAACGCAGCCATACAGGCAGCCTTTTTCCTCTTCTTTAAACCCTTTGAGATATGACTCAAAGTCATGGCAGTCCAGCCTGCCTATGCTCCATGGTGTTATATGATCCTCAACTGAGTGCCATTCATCCAGCATCTCTATACATAGGTCCTTATATTCCATGCCTGGCTTGACTAAACGCAGCATAATACATCCTCTCTAAAAGAAAACCCTGTATGTCATACAGGGTCAATTATTGTTTTCTACTCTTCCACTGTAGGCATCCTTCGTATTTCGGGATTCCTGAAATGATCGCATTCATCACGGCTGCTTGTGGAAAATTCGGATATTACGGCACCCTCATCTCCCGCTTGGAACCAGTGCCAGGTATTTGGAAGCATTGTGAACTGCTGTCCGGGTAAAAGTACTATTTCATGGAATACGTAATAATATTCGTCAGGTACATTCGCCTTGATGTCAGTTACTGTCTTTCCGTCGATATACAGATATACTTTACCGTATCTGCAGCGGAAGGTCTCTTCTTTGCCCATATACCCTATATCCTTTATCGGAGCATGTATATGTTCAGGACATGTCTGGCGGGGCTGGAGCACCATTTCCTTCGC
>JBAYNV010000215.1:0-3100 GCA_041678685.1 Clostridia bacterium | reverse complement strand
TAAGAGCATATCTCATTTGATCCCTCCATTCATCCTCTATTGCTCTGTAACTGGGATATAGCAGAAGTCATAATCCATATACACACAGTTCTGGCCTTCCTTCTTCGTTTGTGTATCCGAGAAATAGTCGTTCATGAAGCTGTATATTGATGACATGTCGGCTCCATCCTCATAATATATGCTTAGCGATGTAATGAGGCTGTCTAGGGCTTCCTCCTCGAATGATGTATACAGGTCAGCATAGGTGTACATGGAAGCATATATCGTGTCTTCAGTGTCAGCTTTATAGAAACCTATTACTTTAAACTGTCTTAAGTCAGGTTCAGGTCCTTTGTTAATTAATATTATGCTAATATTGTCAACCATATATCCAGAAGCTATACTATCTTTCATCCACTCCGGTAAGATTGTATACCCTTCCACATCCCCGTCATTATTCTTCATTAAATAGGAAGAGTCATATCCGTCGATGAATGTCACTTTGCAGTTACCTTTTCTCTCGATTGTTTTTATGCTGGTTATACCCTGCACGTAAAGAAGCTTGTCGCCAGGAGGAGCCTTGAGCCATATTTTTCCTGATTCAAATGCAAGTCCAATATCATCAGGTCTTTTCGCTATGATTGTCTGAGCCTCAATATCCTCTGCATTCTGAAGAAAGATTTCCTGCTTGTCCATCATGCTTTGTATATATTCATACGGCATATCCAGGCTTGCTCCTTCTGTTCCGCTTATCCTCTGTACAGGTAACTCATGTACAGATGGGCCTTCATCCTTATTCCCCAAAAATATAAGCAACAGCATCGCTCCTGCCACTACAACGATACCAACGGTTATGAATACCGCTATTCTTCCTTTAGCTTTCTTCCTGTTTTTTCCATAAAACACCTCTTAATTTAATAACTAATGCATAGATAACAATTTATGACGGTTTTATAATAATGTCTGTTTGTTTAATGAACTAATAATATCATATTATATACTTGTGTCAATATATATCAATAAATATTACAAATTAATATCAAAATCGAGATATACTAATTATATATTCATAAAGATAACTTTGCTCTTCTTCCTCTTAAGCCCTTTCATCAGTTTGAGCACATCCTGTCCCGACTGGCTGTACTCTATTACGGCAGCCATAAGCATCAGCACTGCTGCCTGCATTATCACACTGAGCCATACGATTCTTTGAGACCTTATCTCTTCAAAATTTATCACATCATAAAAGACTGTTGACGTGGACAGCCCTTCAAGGCTCAGGGTTATAGTCTGATCCAGCACCTTGCCGTACAGGATCATCCCTACAATTAAGCCTACAACAGAAGCTATGAATATAATAAGAGATATACCTGTCATCTCGCTCATAAACGCCTTTACCCTGCCTGACCCTAAAGAAAGCATGGTTGCAAGGCTCTTCCTGCTGCTTATCATATATATGCTAAGGAATACCGCAGCTATGCATACCCATGCAAGTATTGATATGAGCACTATGAATGAGGCTGTCTTCATATACCCGTCAAGTATGCCGGAGATCTGGCTGTAGTTCTGGTCAAAATAGTAGAACATACCGCTATAGCCCAAAGCCGCCATCTCTTCCTCAAATTCCTCTGTCTTCCCGTTCTCTATTACCACTGAGAAGGAGCCGGGTATGCTCGTCCTCTCCATATTGAAACGCTGTATAGTTCCATCAACATCCCTTACCACTTCTGCTTCAACAGGTTTGGTATTGAAATCTCCTTCAATTGACTTCAAGGGAACAATCATAACATTTGAAGAAAGCAGCAGCTCCCCTCTTCCCCTCCGCCCAGAATTCCTGTATGTGCCGACAATCTCATACTCCACTTCGGTTATGATGAAATCCTGCCCCTCATATCTCAAAGGTGCAAAGTAGTCTTCGGTGTCGTTCTCACCCAGTACTTCGCCTACAGGTGGTGATCCTATCATTTTATATTTCACAATAAAATCGCTTTCATAAACTGAAAGCTTTATCTTGTCACCGATTTTCAAATCATTAGCATAAGCGAAAAAAGAATTAACCACACAGACTTTCGCACCCTGCTCATACTCGTCCTTCTGTATTGCCCTGCCGCTGAGTATATAGACATCACCTGTATTGAATGGATAGATGCTGTACATGTCGTCAGTAAGCAGTATCTCAGTAGAATTCTTGGTTATGCTGCAGTTATTAACTATCTCATTCCATCTCTCGTTCCCTGAATCTAAAAAGCTTTGCGCATCGGTACTCAGTATATGGCACGAAAGCATGGAATCGTCCAGAATGCGGTAAACGAAATCACGGCTGTATTCAGGATGTTCCTTCTTCTCTTCTTCTGACAGGACATGATGCTCTCCATTATCAGTATAATTTGGTATTCTAGAATCAAGAGATCCTATCCATCTTTCTTTAAAGTGATCATAACCAGCAATATATGTATATATTATGTACTTCTCTCCTATTTTAAAAGGGAAATTCAAGTCGCTTGTTAAATACTGACCCTGCATATCTATGTACTCAGTGTCTGAATAATTTGAATCTTCAACAAAAAAATACGGTAATATATTCAGATCATCCTTATCTATCTTTATGATTGCAGAATAATAGGAGTAAGGTGAATAACTAATGCTCTCGCACACCCCTGTGACAATGCTAAATGCATATGGGTACAGTCCTTCATTGTCGGCAAGGGAGCCATAACTTGTCATATCCGGATTATACCCCATCAGATACTCCCTTTCGTCTGTGTATCTGGCATATTCCGAACCTGCTGCGGCTTCTTTGACCTTGCTTAATAATTCATAATCGTATTTAGGCTCCACCGAGTTCTTGTATATCTGCTCCGTAAATTCAAGTTCCCTTAATATACCTATCGTGGTGAATGCGTCTTTTGAACGCTTTATGCTGTCATATGAGTATTTCCACATACCAGCACTTATGCTTAATGCGCTTGCAGAAAGGCTTATCAGCAGTATGAAGATTATAGTCTTCACAGGCGTTCTGTATAGTCTCTTAAGAGCATATCTCATTTTATCCCTCCATTCATCCTCTATTGCTCTGTCATTGGGATATAGCAGAAGTCATAATCCATATAAATACAGTTCT
>JBAYNV010000214.1:0-3104 GCA_041678685.1 Clostridia bacterium | reverse complement strand
GTTCCGACATTCTTCCCCTCAAGAAGGTCGGTGATATTTTTCATATCTTTCCCGTTTATTATCGCTATATCTATACCGTTGCTCAGGCATTTTTTCGCTGCGGACAGTTTCGTCTTCATGCCGCCTTTGCCAAGAGCGCTTTTGCCTTCGCCCGCATATGACAGTATCTCATCGTCGACCGATTTTACAAGGTCAATTATCTTTGCATCGTTGTGTTCATGAGGATCTTTGTCATACAGCCCGTCTATGTCGGATAATATTATAAGAAGGTCGCATTTTATAAGTTCCGCAACCATTGCAGACAGCGTGTCGTTATCTCCGAACGTATCTACTGTTGCAAGTTCGTCTGTTGATATAGCGTCATTTTCATTTACTATCGGCACTATGCCTCTGTCGAGAAGCCCTTTGAATGTGTTGTATGCGTTTTTTGCCTTGATGGGATTATCGGTAACATCACGGGTAAGAAGTATCTGTCCGACTATGATCCCGTATTCGGAGAAAAGTTTCGAATATATATGCATAAGCTCGCACTGCCCTACCGAAGCAAGCACCTGCTTGGCTGCCATATCCTTCGGTTTCCTGCCCATATTCAGTTTCCCCAAACCTACACCTACCGCACCTGACGTGACAAGCACTATATGCTTTCCTTCATTGCTAAGCTCGGCGATCTCGCGTACGAGCCTCTCCATGCTGTTGAGGTTCATTTTACCGTTTTCGTGCGTTAAGGTCCCTGTGCCGACCTTTATGACTATTGTCTCCGCTTTGGATAATCCGTGTCTCATCGCTAATTCCATTTCACAAGCTTTATATTTCCTACCGCGCCTATCTTGTCATTCATGATGGCTACCGCACCTAAAACTTCCTCATGCGATTTTGCCCAATCCAGTGCGCTTTCTATGTCTTCTTCTTTTTTTATCCTGTTGCATGTAGCTGTGGCGAAAGCATCTGCTACCGCAGCTGTCTTGCTGATTATACATGCCGCATCGGCTTTACCCATACTGAATGAATGTCCTACTGTCGCTGATGACGTGCATATGCCTAACGGGAACATTTCCGCAGGTATTTCTATTGCAAATCTATTGGATAAAGGCGAATCGCCTGCATATATACCTATTTTCCTGTCTTTGTTGGAATCTATGTATATGTCACCGCCATTTTCGAGAAATACCTGCGACGAGTATTTCTTTAATTCCGTTGCGACCATATCATCTATCGCGCCTGCAACTGCCGCAAAAGGCCCTACGCCGGCAAGCTTCGCAGCATCGATCATTATTTTCTCGATACCCTGCGCATCGGGAGCTTCTATCGGGATAAGGGAAGTAAAGAATTCATGATTCTTTTCAATGGCTGCATATATGTCATGACGGTATTTTCTTACGGCCTTTAATACTATCTTAGCTATATTTTCGTCCGTGCCGACTAAAAGATCCGTTTCTTCAACAGTCACATTGTACATTTTTAATTCATTTTGAAACAGCTTTCTGTAGTTCCTTTGTTCATACATTTTTTTCATTACCTTTACAATTCCACCGATATTATTCTTAAGGGACATGCATTGACGCACAGCTGGCAGACAAGGCATTTATCCTTATCAAACTGCAGTTTTGCTTCTTTGTCCATGTATAATGCGTGAGACGGGCACACAGCTGTACAGCTTCCGCAGTTGACGCACTGTTTTTCATCCCATACTATCGCTTCGGCATATATTTCATACTTTACTTTCATATCGTTGAAATACTGTAAAGCTAACTGGATATTCTCTTCTCTTCCTTTTATCTCCAATATCATGTTGCCTTTGCTTCCGTATACAATATTCGCATTGAGTATATTGGTCATGACATCATACTTCTTGACGAGATCATATATTATCGGCCGGTTGACTGAATCTTTATCGAAAGTAAGTTTTAATTTAATTTTAGCCATCACTTTATCTCCCTTATATCCAGTTTATATACATTTTCTTCGTGAGGTATAGGTATCACAGCCTCGGTAAGCTCAAATGATCCGTTCTTTATCCAATCCTTAAGCGTTGCCGCTATATCCCTTGCTACTGCAAGACTTGATAAAGGTGCTGTCGGTACTGTTTTACCGTTGAATTTTACAGATCCGCTTCTTAATTCCTCATAACTATACTTCTTATCTATCTGGACAGTCCCGCTCTTATCTACAAGCCTTGTATATATGTCACGGTTTCTTACAGCGGTATATCTGAGCATTTCCTCATCCAGTATCGGTATAGGTATTCCTATTCCCACAAAAAGAGTGACTCCGTATTTCTCGAATACAGCACCCCTTATGTATCTGGTGCTCATCCCCTTTATATCGCCTATCACAGCTAATGTTGCGGCATTCACAACAGGCACGCCGTTTTCTGATCTTTCGACCTCCACTTTATGCTGGGTGCCTTCCCATGCCACATATCCTATTGCGCCTCCCAGGAATATCCTTGTCCCCACGCCTATGGTGCGAAGATAGGGATCGTTTATGAGCGGGCTCAGTTCGCCTGATGTGCTGTATGTGATGTTTCCGTAATTTGGAAGCAGCGTTCCCATATACGTGTATATCGTCTTATTAGTTGAATTGATGGCAGCCGGATAATTCTGATATGCGTTCCTTGGATTGTACATGTAGGCCTGGTTTATATTATCCTTGTTTATGCTTGTGAGTATTTCTTTTCGCGGATAACAGTCAGTACCGTTTGAAGTGGCATACAGCTTTATGTCTTTACCTGCAATGAGATCCTCGATCACATGCCCTCCGCCATATTCCATGCCTCTTTTAGTGGAAACTTCAGTAGCGCCTATATATGTATCAACAGCTGCAAGACCGCCGTATGCCGGCACGTCATTAAGCTCGATCCTTGTCATCCTTATAGGAGGCGAAGAATGGCCGAAGTTGATGAATACGCCTGAAGAGCACATAGGCCCGAAGGTACCGGTAGTGACTACATCAACGTACTCTGCTGCTTCTTTATAGCCTTTTTCTTCAGCTATCTCTATTATTTCTTCGGCAGTCACCACAACGGCTTTGCCTTTTTTTATCTTCTCGTTTATCTGGGCTATGGATTTCATCATACCCTCCTCCAACAATTAGAGTAATTATAT
>JBAYNV010000213.1:0-3107 GCA_041678685.1 Clostridia bacterium | reverse complement strand
CGGAAATAGTTGAATTCATCGTATTTTGCCTGAAGCAGCAGCACGTTGTTGAATTTAACGTTCTCTTCGTCATAATACAGTTCGTCAACGACTTCACCGCACTGAATGACTATGCATTTATGATCCTGGAATTTTGCTGCCACTGACCAGGCAGACCATGTCCCCATGGAATGACCTGTCAGACCTATATTTTCCGGGTCCACAAAATCCCATGATCCAAGCATCGCATAAGCCAGTTTGCCTCCCATTGAACTGTCTTCTATACCATCACTGTATTCATCATAAAAGAAGTCCATGTTGGAAAAGTTCATCATTACAAGATATCTTTCCGGTCCGGAAATAGTCTTATCAACATTCGGGAACTTATATTCCGTATAACCTCTCGATTGCAATCCGATGCCTGTGCTTCCGTGACCGTACTGATCTATCGAGAGAGCTACTATACCGCGGCGCGCAAGCTCGATAGCATATGCCGCTGATGTTTCCTTATCGTTCTGATAGCCATGCATGAGAAGGACAGCGGGAGCGGGATCAGTAGCTGTTGCAGTTATCGGTTTGTACAGTTTATATGTTATGATCTCACCGTCGTCTGCATAAAGATAGAATGTCGAAACCTCAACGTTACCGAAGTCAGTCTGTATAAGGTTTGCAAAGATCATGCAGACAAAAACCGCGACAAGAAAAATACTCAGCCAGACAACGGACTTTTTGGTGTTGCTTTTCATATAACTACCCCTTTCAATATATAAATACAGAGTAAGATCCATTCGACAAAGGTCATTTCGTACAAAAGGGCGGATGTTATTCCATACATTTATCTATATGCTGCTAATATGGATATTTTACCATTAAATATGGTAATAAAAAAGGCATAGTCTTTAAAAACTATGCCTTGATCATACATATATATGTTTTAGTTGCCGCATTCTATACTGATCTCGTTGAATATCTTCAGAAGATCCGCTGTCCCGTAGTCTTCCTTCTTCTCATCTGCTGCATCTACAACGCATCCGCCCTTATGCATGAGTATTATCCTGTCTCCGTATTTTACGGCATACTTAAGATTGTGAGTCACCATGAGCGTAGTCAGTTTCTTTTCGCGGATAAGCTTGTCAGTGAGTTCCATTACCGTTTCAGAGGACCTTGGATCAAGTGCCGCCGTATGTTCGTCGAGTATAAGCAGATCGATAGGCGACATGGTGGAAATTAGAAGGGCAAGAGCCTGCCTCTGCCCGCCGGAAAGGCTCCCTACCTGCAGATCCAGTTTGTTTTCCAGGCCTAACTGAAGAAGTTCAAGCTGCGATCTGAAATAGTCTGTCTTCTTTTTATTCACGCCGGGCATTATCCCATAGATCCTGTTCTTATTGTCCGCAAGAGACATGTTCTCATGTATCGTCAGTGTCGGGCATGTGCCTTTGGAGGGATCCTGGAATACGCGGCCGATGAATGATGATCTTTGATATTCCTTCAGCCTGAAGATATCTTTATTGTTTATCAGTACCTGCCCGCTGTCAGCTTCTATATTCCCGCAGATGATGTTGAGCATAGTGGTCTTTCCCGAGCCGTTGCTTCCCACAACGGAAACGAACTGGCCTTTAGGTATCGTTAAATTAAAGTCGGTAAACAGCACCACTTCATTGATCGAACCTCTGTTGAATATTTTATTTATATGCTGCATCGATACCATATCGTCAGTATTTGGGCTATAACCTTGAAAGTTCGACATGCTGTTTCCTCCTTCCTTTGGAAAAGTAGTTATTAGACACAAGAGCAAGCGTGAATATGACCGCCATCAGTAACTTGAGGTAATTTGTAGGCAGTCCCATCTGCATCGCTATGACAAGACACATCTTGTATGCTATCGCTCCGAGGACCACCATGGTTGTAGGTTTCATGAACTTTACCTTACGGAAAATGCTTGTTCCTATTATTACAGATGCAAGTCCCAGGACGACCATTCCCGTTCCTGCGTTTATATTAGCCGATTCATTCTGCTGGCTCAGTATCGCTCCTGCAAGAGCCGTGCATCCGTTACCTATCGCAAGCCCCACGATCTTCATCTTTCCCGGGTCCCTGGAAATGGAAGTAACGAACTGCGGGTTGTCTCCTGTCGCCCTTAAAAGAAGACCGCTTTTTGTTTTAAGATACATATCAAGCAGTATCTTCACGATCAGGGCGCCAAGGAATGCGATCAGCAATACGCGGTATTTGTATATGCCTTCAGGCAGGATCTCTGACAGACCCGTGTTGAATATCGTGGATCTGTTATAGTAGGGAAGCACGGCGCTTCCCTTTGTTATTATCAGGTTTATGGACCACATGGCAGTCATTACCAGTATTCCCGACAGAAGATCCGTTATCCTGAGTTTCACATGCAGGAACCCTGTTAAACATCCCGCTGCACACCCGCAAAGGAATGCTATGAAGCATGCAAGCAGAGGATCCACTCCCGAGGTTATAAGGACAGCAGTGATGCACATCCCCAGAGGGAATGTGCCATCAACCGACAGATCGGGGAAATCCAGCACACTGTAGCTTATGTAGATACCCATGGCCATTATTCCGTAAATAAAGCCTTCTTCCAATATATTCGTTATTATCCCTATCAAAATATCCATTACTGCCCGGCTTTCAAATGTATTTGGCAAAACCGGCCGGTTAAAACCGGTTTTGTCATAGTTATATATTGTTATTCTGCAGCGGTTACATCGGCGGCTTCGCTATACGCCTCGGGAAGAGCTATTCCGAGTCTTTCGGCAACAGTCTTGTTGTAGACCGGTTCGGATGCGGATATGAGGGCAACGGATATGCTGCCTGCTGCTTCTCCTTTGAGTATCCTTGCTGCGATCCTTCCTGTTTCACGGCCAAGTTCAACATAGTCTATACCTTCAGCTGCGAGACATCCGTTTTTGACCTGCTCGATCTCTGATCCGAATACAGGGATATTGGCTTCATCAGCTGCATTTATAACTGTGGAAAGGTTGTTCACTACGTTGTTGTCAGTGAAGTTATTTATACAGTCCACGCCTTTTGATATGACTGTCGTTACTGCAGCGGCAACTTCCGATGCGTTTGTAACGCCTACTTCAACGATCTCAAAACCGTAT
>JBAYNV010000212.1:0-3118 GCA_041678685.1 Clostridia bacterium | reverse complement strand
CACTCCATCGTATCGGTCACGATACCGTAATCCTGCATAGTGTCCCGAAGGTACGGATCATTGAAACGGCCCTTCTCCCAGGCTTTCGTCACCTCTCCTGTAAGGCCCAATCCTTTGTATTTTCGTGCCACTCTTCTTACGTTTTTCGCGCAGTTAGCAGAGAAGCCCTTTTCCCCGTTAGTAAATCCAAGGAACAGGCACATTTCGCCTTCTTTGAATCCTCTCGCAGAAAACAGATATCTTAACGGGCTTTCTATCACCCCGTACAGCCTTAACATGACCTGCGTTTCCTCAGGGTCGGACAGCCTGAATACTGACGGATATCCCGCTTCGCTCTGCATTATATCCCTTGCGGCAGCCTGTGCGGTCTCCCAGTCTTTGAACATATATGAGAACCTCTTTACCGTACCGGGCGTATGCCTGAATATCCTTAAAGTGACATGCGTAAGAACGCCGAATGCCCCCTCGCTTCCCATCATTATCTGTCCTATATCCGGTCCGGTGGCTTTTCTTGGATATTTATCCGTCTCTATGACTCCTATCGGAGTCGCATAGGCCTGCCCTATGACTATATCCGAAATCGTCCCATAATATGTCGAGTTCTGTCCCGCTCCCCTTGTCACGGTCCATCCTCCTACCGATGAATGTTCAAAGCTCTGCGGGAAATGCCCGCATGTATATGCTCTCTTGGCACCAAAAAGCTTCACTGCGCTGTTAAGCGTTTCCTCAAGCTTAGGTCCGCTCATTCCCGCTTCGACCGTAATCGTCTGATCCGTTTCATTGAAATCCACGACCTTATTGAATCTGGCGCGCATATCAAGAGATATCCCGCCTTTCATGCATTCCACTCCCCTTGTCACCGAGGAGCCGCCTCCGTAGACATATACCGGTATCTTATACTCTGTGCAGTATGCCACTATCTTTTCTATCTGCTCTCTAGTGTCGGGATATATAACGGCATCAGGGATGTTTTCGACTATTTTGTTTCTCAGCCTCAAAATGTCGCATATGGTCTTGCCGTAAGCAACGGATAATCTCGAATAGTCATCGGTTTTTACAAAGTCACCGCCAACGATCGCCCTGAAAGCATCTATATGCTCTTTTTTCAGCGTGCATGGCATATCGAACTTCACATCATCCATCCCAAGATCTTCTTTATACTCATGAAAGAACGAATCATCGATCCTGAATATCTCCTTTAGCATCTTAAACAGATTTTCATTCGGAGGTTTTATCTGCATAGGATCGCCCCATTTGAATATCGATCTGTACGATCTATCCGAAAATGCTCCTTTTACCCATTTAGGTTCAAAACCTTTATACGGATGTGACATGATTGGCTCCTTTCTACTCGCCTTTTTTGTATATAGGCAGCAGTCTGCCGAATATCTTTACGAATTGCTCCTCGAATATCTTTTTGTATCTGATGTGCTGTTCCATGTCAGGTTTGAATTCGTCAGTGACATGAATCATGGAATCTATTGCAGCATCCATGTCTTTGAATATGCCTTTTGAAACGAATGCCACCATGGAACTTCCCAATGCTCCGGCTTCATATGTCTGTATCCGATATACCGGAAGGCCGAACATATCAGCGGTGATCTGGCATATCTCATCGCTTTGCGAGCCGCCGCCAGCAACATACAGTTTCTGAATCTTCGTCTTACCTCTCTTTTCCATGTTGAGCATGCCTTCATACAGCGCGAAATTGATCCCTTCTATTATCGATCTGTATATGTGCATTTTCGTTGTCACATCCGATAATCCTATAAGGGCTCCCTTTGCTACGGGCATTGCCACACCGGGCGTGAAATATGGGTCCATTATAAGACCGTCGCAGCCGGCAGGCACTTCCATCATCTTCCTGTTCAGTATATCCTCGGGATGCACGCCTTCCTTACAGGCTTCTTCCATTTCCTTTTCCGCAAAATGCTTTTTGAACCATGACACCAGCCAGTACCCTCTGTATATCTGTATCTCAGGATTGAAGTGGCCTTTCATTACCGCGACATAAGCGGGAAGGAAAGGCAGAGGCTCCATATATTTGTCTGTCATAAACTGTATCGTGGCCGTGGTGCCGAAACTTAAGGCAGCTTTTTCTTTCGTTGTACAGGACAATCCGAGAGTTTCGCATTCCTTATCCGAACCCGATGCTATCACCGGGCAACCTTCGCTGATCCCTGTTTCTTCCGAGGCTCCTTTTGTTATCATTCCTAAAATGTCCCCCGGTTCCACAAGATCGCATAATTTATCTTCCGATATATCGAATATGCACCGTGTGAGGTCGTTTTTCTTCATCCATTTGCCATCTTTATTGCTAAAAGGTATATGCCCTATCGATGAAGCCGTTGAATCTATGACTTTACCCACAAGCTTTTTGTTTACATATGCGGACAGAAGAACATATTTATCTGTTTTTTCCCAGATATCCGGTTCATTTTCCAGTATCCAGTTGCATTTGGATACCTTCCTCTGAAGGTCGCATGCTTCCGTCATGCCTACTAAAGAAAACAGTATCCTGTTTATGAGGGGAAGAGGCTTTTTACATTCAGCTTTTCTGTTGTCGAGCCATACGATGACATCGCGCAAAGGTTTCCCGTCCTTGTCCAGACAAACTGATGTGTCTCTTATAGCCGTGCATGTCACTGCTATGATATCATTCCAAAGATCGCCTGAAGACGCCTTGAGATCTTTGCATACGGCACACATCGTATCCCAGTAATGGTCCGGTTTCTGCTCCGCCCAGCCGGGTTTCTTTGAATAATACGGCTGATCATATTGCTTCTGCACCTTCTTTAATATCTTACCCTTACTGTCTACCAGCATTACCCTGGCACTCTGTGTTCCGACGTCAAATGTCAATACTAGAGGTCCGTTCATATAACAATTACTCCCTTTCTTCGCAAGGTATATCGCATGAAGCGATAATATTCACACCTGTATTTAATATATTCTCTATTATGTATTCACCCATCACTACTTTTTTACTGACCGTTATTCTGCCTATTTCCTTCATTGCAGAAAGCACAAGGGGTTTAGGTATATCTTTATCGGTACGAACGGGAAGCACCGGGAATCCTTTAAACACAGTCCTCACTGTTGTGGTAAGAGAACGCAT
>JBAYNV010000211.1:0-3137 GCA_041678685.1 Clostridia bacterium | reverse complement strand
TCCCTGCTCAATCCGCCTGGTCCCAATGCTGACAGCCTTCTCTTGTGAGTTATCTCTGCAAGAGGGTTAGGCTGATCCATGAACTGTGACAGCTGGCTGGATCCGAAGAATTCTTTTATCACTGCGGTAACAGGACGTATGTTTATCAAAGCCTGAGGTGTTACTATATCTATGTCCTGGATGGTCATTTTTTCACGGATGACTCTTTCCATTCTTGCAAAACCAATTCTGAACTGGTTCTGCAGAAGTTCACCGACCGACCTGATCCTTCTGTTTCCAAGATGGTCGATATCGTCAACATTGCCAAGGCCATATTCCAGTCCGAGTAAATAGCTTATGGAAGCGATAATATCGAATTTAGTTATATTCTTCGGGCAAAGTTCATACTTCCTCTTTGCAAAGGCTTCTTTGATCTCTGCTTCAGTCTTGTATGTATCCAGTATTTCTTTCATCACTTTGTAACTGACTTTATCGGTCAGTCCCAAAGCTCTGTAGTTGAATTTAACGAAGTGAGAAGCATCAACGGTCTCATTACCTATAGCGACATGTATATGCGTATCGCATCTGAGTTTAACAACATTTATTCCGGCATCCTCTACCTGTTCAGCCTGTTCTTTCGTGATCTGATCGCCTTCGTTGACGAGTATCTCTCCGGTTTCGGTATCTATGATGTTCTCAGCTGATATAGCTCCTGTGATTTTTGGAGCGATAGACAGTTTCTTATTGAATTTGTATCTTCCGAATCTGGCAAGGTCATATCTTCTCGGGTCAAAGAACAGTCCTTCAAAAAGCGTCTCAGCGCTTTCTGTCGTAGGTGGTTCACCCGGTCTCAGTCTCTTGTATATTTCGAACAATCCGCCTTCTTTTGTTTTGGTTTCATCTTTTGCATATGTTGCTTCAAGCTTGGTGTCTTCACCGAATACCGCTGTTATATCGGAATCCTTTGAGAAACCCAGTGCACGAAGAAATACGGTGAGGGGCAGCTTTCTTGTTCTGTCTATTCTTACATACAGAACTCCGTTGGAATCGGTTTCATATTCGATCCATGCTCCTCTGTTCGGGATAAGTGTGCTTGAGTACAAGCTCTTGCCTGTTTTATCCTTTTTCTCGGCATAATAAGCGCCGGGAGATCTGACTAACTGGCTAACAATGACTCTTTCAGCTCCGTTTATAATGAACGTGCCTGTGTCAGTCATTATGGGGAAATCACCCATAAATATTTCCTGCTCCTTGACTTCTCCGGTATCTTTACGGATAAGCCTTACTTTTACTCTTAACGGAGCCTGGTATGTGGCATCTCTCTCTTTGCATTCCTGCACGTCTAACTTGGGGTTTTCTGCAATTCTGTAATCGATAAATTCCAGAATCAAATTGTCTGTATGGTCTCTGACTGGTGATACGTCTTTAAATACTTCTTTCAGACCTTCATCCAGAAACCATTTATACGATTTCTTCTGAACCTCTATCAAATTGGGCATTTCCAGAACTTCTTTGATTTTAGAGAAACTCATTCTTTCTCTTTTTCCGTATTGAATAGGATGTATCATTAATTAGTCACCTCATTGTCCTTTTCTATATCATCCTTATGGCACTGATGATCACATTTTGCCCTGAAAAATCAATGCCATCCCGTCCTTTTTTTGCATCTCTTTACAGATTTTCTCTGTAAACGGGCACAAAAATACGCAGATTAGCGCATTATCAAATATTTTATATTATTTGTGCTTCTGTGTCAATAGTAAACCAAATATTTCTTTAACTTTTCTATAAGTATCACTTACCTTTCTATTATATCACTAATTCAGATAAGTATCCTTCATTTCATTCATTTTTTCTATAATGTACCCGCGAAGCGTCGGAGAGGCCATCTCAACGAGCTTTGAGATCTTTTCGCCCTGTATATTTATCTCATTGGAAACGATATCAGACATCTGCTTGTTTGTCTGAAGTTCAAAAATGCTGATTTTCTTCAATGTCGCATCGATCTCCTTGTCGATAGCTTCAAGGATCGCCATATCATTGTCGTCAAGAGTGATGTCACCCATTAAGAGATCCTTTGGTTTCATTTCATCTTCTCCTCTAGTTTTTCAGGTATACGCCAATATCCATCGTGTTCTTGTCTACCTGGCGTATCACTGTAACCGTATACTCTTCGTTCTCAGCGACAAATACGGTGTCTGAATCCACAAGCATCGTAGTAAATCCTTCAGCTTTTATCGAGGCGGTATATGTTTTAAATGCTTCAATACCGATGTCTTCGACGACCAGGGTAATATTATTGCCCTCACCGATCGTGTCGACAATGACCGCATCAGTAAGTTCCGGTATCATCGTTATATATCCTTCAAGCGGCCACGTGACCGGTGATGTGAGTTCGATAACGAGTTTCAATGTGTCCTTGTCTCTGTTCATCACCATATAGTAATTATCCATGCTGCCTATAAAAGTTTCAGATGTCTCTGTAGTTATATCGGTATATCCTGTTGTTTTTAAAAGTTCGATATATGCAAGGAAATCCTCTTCCTTTACAAAATTAACGTATATTCTTAACAGTCTGTCATACATTTTATAGTAGCTGACAGTCCCGCTTTGTATCTTCGGAAGCACTTCAGCTCCCTTGAATTCGCTCGGCCACTCCGCATCTGTAGACAATGTCGGGGACACAGACGGTCCATCTGTCTGCTTTCCGTTATCGCATGCGCACATACCGAGCATCAAAGCCAGTATCGTCAGTATTATCAAAGTTTTTTTCATTTACAGCTGATCCTCCGCTATCTTTTGTTTCTATAATAATTTATCATGCAACCGTCTTTAAGCACATCCCTCTCCTGTTTTGAGAGCTCCTCAAGGTACAGTTTTATGACTTTGACATTATCTCTCTTTATCTCATTATTGTAAATAGCTTCTTTATTATTCGACACATATGCATATATTTCCTCTTTACCTTCATTTAATACATCCAGAATGCCGGGGATATAGACATATTCCCCGGTCACAAGACAGGGATCTTCCCTGACTGTAAACGGGAACAGCCCCCAGTTGAGAAGATTGCTTCTGTAACGTTTTGTCGCATATGAGTATGCTATGTTCGCATAGCCTTTGAGCACTCTCTGGCAGGATGCAGCCTGTTCTCTTGC
>JBAYNV010000210.1:0-3146 GCA_041678685.1 Clostridia bacterium | reverse complement strand
TTTTATCAGATACTATGTAGTAACACAAGGCAAATAAGCAATAAAGTTCACAAAATTTTCACATTTAGAACTGCGATGCTCTAGTATCCGCTGACTTCCTCGCTCTTAACTATCTTGACGATGGTGCTTGTGCCAAGCCTTGAAGCTCCAAGATCAATGAAATCTTCGGCGTCATTTATGCTCTTGATCCCGCCTGCAGCTTTTATCTTTTTTCCATTCGTGATATGTGTTTTGAAAAGGGATACATCCTCGCGCGTGGCTCCGCCGGTAGAAAATCCTGTCGATGTTTTTATGTAGTCCGCATTACTCTTCGATATTATTTCGCACATCACGATTTTTTCACTGTCAGTGAGCAGGCAGGTCTCTATGATGACCTTCAGCAGTTTTCCGTCACATGCTTTCTTTACTGTATTAATTTCAATTAAGATATCATCATATAGCTTATCCTTCAGCATGTTGATGTTCAGGACCATATCTATTTCGTCAGCTCCGTTTTTTACAGCATCAGAAGCTTCGAAGCATTTCACCGGTGTGGTGCTGTATCCGTTTGGGAAACCTATGACGGTACATACTGCTATCTTGCCTTTGACATATTCTTTTGCCGTTTTTACAAAATACGGAGGTATACATATGGAAGCGCAGCCGTATCTGATGCCGTCATCACAGATGACTTTCATATCTTCCCATGTTGCAGTCTGCTTTAATAAGGTATGATCGACTTTAGATAATATGTTTTTTATATTCATTGTTTTATCCCTCTTTAAGTTCAAGTATAACAATGAAAGGTCATTTTTGCAACTTCTCACTTGACGTAATCTTTCATAAACATTATTATATATACCAAAGGCGAAAAGCCTGAAATTTTTAAGAGAAGAGAAGTAACATGGAAGAATTTTTTTCAAACTTTACAGCGATTTTTACCAATGTATTGGAGCTGAAATGGCAGATGGTCGTTATGTGGATCATAGGCGGATTATTGATCTGGCTTGCGATTTCAAAGAATATGGAACCGTCATTGCTTCTGCCGATGGGATTCGGCGCGATATTGGTAAACCTGCCTCTTTCAGGAGCAATAACGCAGGTGATCAACGGCAATACCGAAGAGGGGATACTGGATGTATTATACAAAGCAGGCATAGCAAACGAACTGTTCCCTTTGTTATTGTTCATAGGAATAGGTGCAATGATAGACTTCGGACCGCTTCTTACCAATCCTAAGATGCTTCTGTTCGGAGCAGCGGCACAGTTTGGAATATTTTTCACTATTTCACTTGCAGCTCTTTTGGGATTTGATCTTAGAGATGCGGCATCCATCGGTATCATCGGCGCAGCTGACGGCCCGACATCCATTTTTGTCGCCAACTACTTTGACAGCAACTATATAGGGCCAATCGTCGTTGCGGCATATTCATACATGGCACTGGTGCCTATCATACAGCCGCCTGTCATCAGGATGTGCACGACCAGAAAAGAAAGACTTATAAAGATGCCTTACGAACAGAAGAACGTTAATAAGATCATAAGGATACTGTTCCCGATAGTCACGACAGCGATCGTCGGAATAATAGCTCCAAGATCGGTAGCATTGGTAGGATTCCTGATGTTCGGCAATCTGTTAAGAGAATGCGGAGTTTTAAGTTCGCTTTCAAAGACCGCACAGAACGAGCTTGTAAATATCATTACAATATTCCTTGGCCTGACGATAGCTTCAGGAATGACATACAATAAATTCCTGACAGTAGAGACCTTGGCAATCATCGCATTGGGGCTCCTTGCATTTGTAATGGATACTGTAGGCGGTGTCATGTTCGCTAAACTGATGAATTTATTCTCAAAGAAGAAGATCAATCCGATGGTCGGGGCTGCGGGCATTTCGGCATTCCCGATGTCATCAAGGGTGATAAACAAGATGGCTATAAAAGAAGACCCTACCAATTTCCTGCTTATGCATGCAGCCGGAGCTAATGTCGCTGGACAGATAGCATCAGTTGTGGCAGGCGGAATAGTGATTTCTCTTATAGAGAAGCTTATATAGGAGGAGCAAAATGAACTTACATATCGATGTAGAGAACTTTTTAAAGACACTGCCTGTAATGCTTTTCGGTATGATCGGAGTATTTGTAGCATTGATGGCGATATACGGAGCAATAGCTCTCATGATAAAGATTTTCGGAAACAACGGGAAAAAGAAATCAGACATGCCCGAAAAGAAGTAGACCTAAAACATAAGAGAACAAATTAGCAAGGAAGGTATATATGAACAGTTTCATAGACCTTCCTTCTTTTTTACTGTAAATGCAGTATTCGAATAAAACAGCGGATACTTCAAGAGTATAGAGGATCACTACGAGCCATCCATGCAAAATCATACCGTAGCAGAGCGATACGGTAAGATTTATGAACAGATTGGATACTGTGTTTGCCAGTGCAAATATGATCCAGAAATCACGGTCTTTGTGTTTTACAGGTAAGAAGACCGCACCTTCAAATACAAGGGTCAGAAGCACGCCAAGAAGAAAGTTCATTTGCTGTCAGTCTTCTTCTTTTTCTTAAGAACAAGGACCAATGCTACTGCAGCCGCAGCAAGCGCCACGCCTGCCACTATATATATCCAGCTGTCAGTACTTTTTACCGGGTCTTCGATTATGAGGTCCATAAGCAAGGAGTATAAATCAAACAGATTCAAAATTTGTTTACCTCCTTCCCCTGCTCAGCCTTTTCCTTACTCTTCTTTTTTACTGCTCTGTAGATAAGAATCGAGACAGCCACTAAGACAAGAGCTCCGAAAATGATAGGCAAAGCGACAAGCACATAAGTAAAGGGCGGTATAATCACATCACATAATAAAATACTCATACCAATGAACCTCCTTTTTTCAATATATTAACGGAAAACAAGAGCATGACTGCATTAGCAGCGAATATAAAGATCATAACGATAGGTGATATTTCCAGGCTTTTCCCTATAAGCATCCCGGGGAACAGGAACGAAGCAGCTAAGCCGAATGAAAATCCCGGATACTCCGGCATTATCCTGTATAAAAGATACAGGGTCAGAGGCATGGAACAGTTCAGCAGGAACTGCCCTATAAGTGACAGCACCGTACTCCCGGCGAAAAAGGATATGAATATGCCTGCAAGAGGGAC
>JBAYNV010000209.1:0-3162 GCA_041678685.1 Clostridia bacterium | reverse complement strand
CATTACGATCGACAACTTCGGAACGGGACTGTCGAACATAGGAAATATGCTCAGATACCGTTTTCAGGCTGTAAGGCTTGCCAGATCGGTATTCATAGACAAACTGAGTAAACCTCAGGACGCAGAGGTAAACGGCCATATATTCAACAGCACTTTACAGATAGTGCATGATCTTGGACTGTATACCATAATCGAAGGCTGCGAGACAAAAGTGCAGATGGAAATGCTCAAGAGATACCCTGTCGACTATATCCAAGGCGATCACCTTGCTCATTTCATGACTGCAGATGAATATATCGATTTTCTGAAGCCGAACGGAATAAAGTAGATCACTTCCAGTATCTGTCTATCGTATCCTCTACAGTTTTCACCCATTTCGTGAGCGTATTCACATCCTTGCTTACAGTGGAGATATCCTTAAGGATGAATTCACACGGCGTATTGTTTCTTCTGCATGCGAGCAGTATGCGTTTTGTCTCTTCAACAACGGGAGCCGGATCAAATACCGGCTGTGATACATACGCAGGATTGGATTTTGCGGACAGTACATACCGGGAACCCATAGCATCAGCCGCTATATCAGGATCAGCCCATGGCGTTATCGATATCCTTCTTAAGTTTTTGAACCTTTCAAGCAGGCCGATTTTCCTGTCGAGAGGCTCGCAGCATCCGTAGTATGTAAGCCCGCATCTGTCAAACAGCCTCTGCATATACTGAAGATCAAATTCTTCATGCATGGCAGGCGACACGACGGCGAATATCTGCGCCATTCCTCTGCCCCATGTATCCTTTGTGGTCACTTTTTCTTTGGTGAAATCTTTCCTCTTCAGATCATATGTACATGCAGGCGTACAGTGCAGATAATACTGATCCGTTTCCAGCAGATTCAGTTGCTCACACTGATCCAGCGTACGTTCATGGACCTGCGTGAATTTATCGACCATCTTATGCATGAATTCCGGTTTTTCATAGATGTCTATAAGGCTGTTCTCCACCCCGTGGAATCTTGGTATCTCATCCCACATATTGAAGTAATTTTCCACTCCGCGCAAGCCGACCGGGAGTATGCCGTCAAATACCTCATGCGTGGCTTCAAGGACGATCCTTGTAGCTTCTGGATCTTGTTCTATGACAGGCATCTTTATTTTTTCCAGTGACTCCTCATCGGGCAGGATATCATGGTATTCATGTGCGGATATTTCCGTTCCTGTCTTTGAAGATATCCTGCTCTCATCAGGACTTATACCTATGCCGCTGTTCTTTATCCTGTTTCTGACTCTGAAATACGGATGAAGTGCAAAATCAGCTTCATAATATTTAAATTTGAACATGCATCTTTTTATATCCAGCTCTATATCCCTGTAAAGCTCATTCTTACAGAAAAGATCGAGTTCCTTGTATTTCGTGAATTCACCCCATGGTTCCTCAAAAACCAGAACGGGAGGTCTCACCATCTTCAGGCTGTTGAGCTGCCTGTAATGATCGGGACGCATCAGATTTCTTTCGCTGTTGACGAGTTCTCCATACTTTTTTGCTTCTTCTCTTAATAGACTTAATTCATTATCCACGGTGTTTTACCTTTCATGCAATAACGTAATTCTATATTCCTTTACACTGCAAATCAACAGTATTCCATCGGAAAAACATATAAAAATACGGCATTGTTTACATTTGTTTTATGGAAAGATATAATAAAGCGGTTATATGCATACAAAAGATAAAACGGTAATTCATTTTTTTTAAGGATCTGCCGATAGTATCATCAATAAGAAGGTTGGTGGTTATCAGTATGAGGAAATTGTCATGGACTATGATCATTATACCTATATGCATTATTCTGGTTTTTGTAAGCATATGGGAATTTCACCTTACCAACCGCAACTATATGATCGAAGCAACTTACAAGGACCTTGAGGATACCGCCGCATTACAGCTTAATACCATAAAGACCGGAATAAATGATAAATTTGAGATACTGGAATCGTTTGCGATATATATCTCCAGTGTCTGTCCGACAAAAAAAGAAGATCAGTATGCATATGCCGCATCATTGATGTCATCCTGCAGATTCACCAGTATGGAAGCAGCGGATGAGAATGGCAATATATATAATGCTGACGGTACTGTCACTGACATATCAAACAGCGATTACTTTCAAAAAAGCATCAAAGGCGAAAAGTACTTTATGTATGAAACAGTCGGAGCGAACGGCACGGATGTGGATTTCATCTTATCTGTTCCGCTTGTCATCAATAACAGATATTCCGGGATAGTAACAGGCACTTTTTCAAAGGATACTTTTTCTGATCTTCTTAAGATCGAGACATATGACAGTGAAGGTTACGTGTTCATGTGCAATACAAATGGAGAAGTATTCATGTCCGCTGATCATAAGAATCTCATATTCAATAACGGTAACATACTGGGACAATTTGGCCAGGTGACATTCTATGACGGTTTCACTATCTATGATCTTGTAAACGATTTTGAAACGGGAGCCGCTAATACGATATCCTATGGATACATGGGTAAGGAGAGATATGCGACATACATGCCCGCGGGACTTTCTGACCTGTACATATTCTCAGCTGTACCGACTGAAGCGGTATCCGGTTCGATCATATCTTCTTTTTACAACACTTTAGCGCTTGTGATAAAGCTTGTGGTCATATTCGCATTCATGCTCACATTCATCATGCTCAGAGACAGGAAGAAGAAACAGCTTCTCGAACAGGAAAAAGAACTGCTGTATGTATCCGATGAAAGGCACAGGCTTTTCGAGGATCTTTCCGACGGTATTTTATTCGAAGGTGATCTTAAGACCGATTCCATACATTACAACCATAATTTCGAAAAAGTCTTCGGTCATATACCGGGAATGCTGAAGCTTAGCGATTTCACAAAACCGAGCATAATGGTACATGATGATGATAAGGAACAGTTCCTTCGCTTTGGAATGAGCATGAAGAGCGGTACACAAAGGGATATGGCGGAATTCCGTCTTTTAGGCAAAGACGGACAGTATTTATGGTACCGTGCAAAATTCATGACAGTATTTGATCAGTCCAATGATCCTGTTAAGGTCATAGGACAGTTCACAGATATAAACTCAGAGACAACCGAACTGCTGGAAATAAAGGATAAGGCAGTATCGGATTCACT
>JBAYNV010000208.1:0-3186 GCA_041678685.1 Clostridia bacterium | reverse complement strand
TCTCCTCCCTTTTATTCTGCCTGCTCCCTTCAGTAGGGCGAGCGGTTCCATCATGGAATATCTCTTAGCCATTACAGCTGAAGTGGAAGACAGGACTATAAGCTGTATGCCGCCAATCATAAGCACGGACTGCGGCGACCTCTTTAAGTCGAAGCTCTCGATGATGGAGGAGTCATATGTGCCTGATATGGATGCATCTGTCTTGAAGCTGCTGAACTCCAGGTTCACATTATCCTCCCTAGCTTCCTCATATATCCGTCCCACTATGCCGTCGTACATGAAATATCCGGCGATCCCGCCTGCAAGGCTGGATATGATTATCACACACATAAGCATTGCAAGCATATGTGCGAATATCTGGTTCCTTTTTGTCCCGAGAGACATCATTATCCCTGCAGTCTTCCTGCTCCTTGAAGCCATGATGATGAAGAAGGCTGACAGCACTACCGCCCATACGGCAACAGACACATACATCAGAAGACTGGTGCTCTCTTTAAGGGAGTCCAGTATGGGTGATATCATCGAATACCCCTGGTCATAGTAATAGAACATGCCTCCGTATCCCAGTGATTCCATTTCTTTTTCGAAATCCTCAATATGGCCGGGCTTAATGACGTACGAATGGGTGTTGGATATGCTTTGATACTGGCCAGGAACAGCAGGAATAATTTCGCCTGTCTCCTCAATGATTTTCCCATTAATCCAGAATTCTGGAAGCTCAAGCTCTATGGGCTCTTCTATAGATCCTTGAGGTGCGAACGCATTGTTAGGTGTGAGGAAGAACTCATTCGTGCTCCATATGCTCTCAGCCTTGTATATGCCTATGACCTCGAAAGTGCCTTCTTCGATGAATCCGCATCCGTCACCATAAGGGGCATGCTGCCATATCTGTTCGTCATATCCCTTCGGTAGAGTGTATCCATTGGACCAGAAACTAAAATCTAACTTATCCCCGACCTTTATCCCGCTGTCTCTTGCGGTCTCTGCACTGATGATGCATACCTTAGCCCCATCGGAATATTCCTGTTCCGTGAATGTTCGGCCTTCGGTAATATATGCAAGGCCCTGGTTGAATAACAGGATGCTGTCAAGGTTTCCTGTGAGGTTCATCTTAAGGGAGCTCACGGTTATCTGGCACTCCTCTATAAATCTTTCCCATTTCTGCCCTTTACCGGAAGAAAGGAAATCCTCAAGCGTGCCGTCAAGTTTTTCATATGACATGTATGCATCATCTTTAAATGCTTTTAAATAGCAGTCCTCTATACTGTATTCTATCTTTCCATCAGCAGTTGTCCTCATCACGGTAGTATTGCTGTCTGTCCCAAGAATCTCGTGCATATATGGTTCGAATTTTGTTATTTCATAATATTCATCGTCTGAATTAATATCTTTCTTAGGCAGTAGATTCTCGAGTCGGAATGACACAGGTTTATCCCTATACATTTCCGTTTCAGGGTATATTGAATAGCCTTTTGATCCGTAAAGTATATATCTTTCTCCGACCTGAAAGCATGCACTCAGGTCGTTCGTGACCTGTGTAGTGAAAATTCTAATGTATTTGTAATATGTGTAGTCATCATCAAGTACAGGAGACTCATTTCTATCAATTTCCAGTACGGCGTCAAAACTTATCATGCTTTTTAATTCATCGGTTGCGGGATTATATATTCCTTCTTGCCAGACATATTTCACAGATATACATGTCCCTACCACTACAGAAAGATCATACGGGTAATCGACTGCTGTTACAGTGTTGTATTCATCAGACATGCCTGATGTCGTCGTTTTTATTAAGCTGCTGTATGCCATGCATTTATCGCGGATATCGATATATTCGACATACTCGGATTTTTCCGTAGCCTCATACATCCCGGTAAGCGAGCTGTAATCATATATACCGTATTTGTAAGAACCGATATCCTTCAGAAATTCGTTCTCGGCAGCTACAGCAATGGAGGTATATGCCTTCTCAGCTTCGGATATGCTGCTCCTGGCGGTCAGCCATGTGCTCACGCTCAGGAACATGAATATGCTTGAGAGCGATACAAGCACTATCATCAGTGTCCCTGTAACGGCTGACCTTGCCAACTGCGTGATGCTGTACCATATCACGGCAGGCATACCTCCCTTTATCCTTCGTCTTTTTATCATCCTGGCTTTCTTAGACGCTTTTTCCCCTCCCTTGATAGTTAGGCACAATGCTGATGACACGCAGAGAATCAGAAGAAGCGTTCCTGTCTGTATGGCAAATGCCATAAGAAGCGAGGAAGGGGCACCGTCAAGCGTAGCCATGGCAGACGCAGGTTCAGGGACTGGGAGGGAGGGTTCAGCCTTCAGTTCCTGCAAAGAATCCTCTCCTGCCGTTATGCCTTCATTTACCGTATCCATTATGCTGCCGTAGAAGGAGAGGCATATAACGGCGCTTATCAGGATGGAGACGGCTGATATGATGATGACCGTTAGGACAGCACGCAGACGTATTTTCTTATCCCCGTTCCTTATGTTTTTGACAATGGCATATACAGCCATGGATGCGACAGCTACTGCAAGTGCAACTGTAGATATATATGTAACGATTCTGGTTTTATCGGATATTGAATTAAGATATGACAGGGAAGGGTCTGCCTGTTCATAGTAGTAGAACATCCCCCCATATCCCAGATCCTCCATCTCAGCCTCAAAAGCTGAAGCGCTTCCATACTTTAGGATGTATGTCCTTGAATCGGGCATGCCGGTATATCTGTCTCCACCTAAATCAGTCAGTGAAGACTGCATCTTCACATCTTCACTTACTGAAGCTTCAGGTATGATTACCGTATTAGGGGTGAAGCCGCAGCATTCGGTATCCCATGCCTCATCATCCTCATAGATACCAGAGACCGTATAGCTTCCTTCTTCCAGGAAATCGCTGCCAGGCTTGTATAGACTTGGGGACCATGATGCTCCGGAAGAACCTGTCTCAAGGGTATAACCGTTGCTCCAGAACTTCAAATCCAGGATGTCTCCGACCTTGATATTGTTGCTGTCTGCAAGCTGACTGCTTATCAGGCAGAGCTTTTTGCCGGATAGGCAATCCTCCTCCGTGAAGGCGGCACCTTCTGTTATATGTGCTCTTCCGCTGCTGAATAGGGGTATGCTGCTGATGTCATTTGCGGTGACTATCTTCACGGATTCCTTAGTCATCTT
>JBAYNV010000207.1:0-3194 GCA_041678685.1 Clostridia bacterium | reverse complement strand
CTGCATGCTTTTTCGATCACAGCATCATCGATACCGTTCTCTGTAAGTATCCTTTTTGCAACTTCCGCTCCCTTTTCCTCGTGGTGTATGAGCCCTTTGGAAATATCTTCTTCATATCTGCATATATCGTGGAGCACAGCTGCATATCTTACCACATCGATATCTGCATTTTCTAAAACCGCGATCTTCAGAGCCATATTAAGTACCCTTTCGGTATGATCCCAATCATGGCTTCCCTTGTTATTTTCGAAAATTTTTCTGACTGTATCAGTTATCTCTTTAAACTTATCTGTCATCAGTCTGTCGAGTAATTTGTGAAGTATCCCTGGATAAGGATTATAGGGGTACCTCTGTCTCCGCTTCCGCTCGTAAGGTCACATAAGCTGCCTAAAAGATCGGTAAGCCTTCTTGGAGTAGTCCCCTGCGATCCCATGTTGCCTACAAGGTCGCTGTCTTTTTCTTTGATCCTCTGCTTCATGGCTTTGGAAAGCGCTTCGCCGCTTAAAGCGGCAAATTCATTATCGGCAAAATACTTCATCTTCAGTTCGTTCGGCGTGCCGTTCAGTCTTGCGGTAAATCCCGGTGATACGACAGGATCAGCCAGTTCCCATATCCCGCCTACCGGGTCCTTGAAGCATCCGTCTCCGTATACCATAACTTCCATGTTTTTACCCGTTTCAGCTTTTAATGCTTTCTGCAGTTTGTTCACGAATGTCTGCGAATCTCTGGGAAACAGCTTGACCTTGTCTTCGGTCGCTTTATTGGAACCCAATATACCATATTCCTCATTGTATCCGCTTCCGTCTATGCTCTTCGTAAGTATTTCATCCATTCTGTAAACCTTATCGGCACCTGCTTCCTTTATGAGCCTCTGAGTGCGTTTTCTTGAATGGATATCGCAAGTAAGTATATTTTTCGTATATTTCAGTACATATCTTGGATCGTTTGAGAATACTATCTCTATATTTTTCCCCATGCTTTTGAAGAACTCAATATAGTCGACGCCTGTAAAGCGATGTACCGTATTGTTACCGAACACTGCTCTGAATTCACTTTCCGTAAAGCTGTCCGAATATGGATTGACATGTTTTTCATCGATATCATCCAAAGTGACGAATGAATTCCCTACCTCATCAGAAGGATAGGACATCTGAATATATAGCTTCTCGCATGACATAGCCATTGCCTTAAGCAATATGGAGAAACGGTTACGGCTGAGTATAGGGAAAACGATACCCATGTCCTTACCGCCCAGTTTGCTTTTTATATCTTTCGCGATCTGTCCGCATGTGGCATAATTACCCTGGGTTCTTGCGACTACCGCTTCAGTAACGCCTACTACATCACCGTCATTGAACCTGAAGCCTTCATTTTTTGAAGCCGCAATCAGGCTTTCGCACGTTAGTTTTACCAGATCGTCTCCCTGTCTGAAAATCGGAGCGATGATACCTCTTGATGTAACACCTGTATATCTCATTTTTTCATACTTCCTTCCTGATTCAGCACTAAAACAACATATGGATTCTATAATGATTTGCCATATGTGTCAATTGAACTATACAAAGATTTTGCATTATTTTAATTCCGGTTATTCATTTTATATCAGTTTTTTAAATGATGACTCTCATTTCCTTGAGATTACTGCAGAACATCAGATACTTCAGGGCAGATCTTAAGTTATCGCACTTTATTTCATAATGCTTGTCCAGGCACGAAAAAGAGATCGTGGTCCTTGTTATTATCGCCATATCCGTTACTTCGCTCAGCATTATCACGGTATCAGTGCCGTTTTCTTCATTTCTGATCACCAGTCTGTCACGATAAAGGATCAGTGTCCCGCTGTTTATGGGCGTTGTCTTATCGCTTGCGGTAAATGAATACAGCCTCTGCCCCTCATCCTGCGTGATCGCTTCATCAGTACCACAGGAAAGACTGGCTATATATTCCTTTGTCCATTTCCTCTGCCATTTATCCCAGTCTAATACGGTCCTGAAAGGAAAACCCTTCCCTGTCATTTCATGCAGCCTGCAATGTGTATCGTATTTTACTTTAAGGCCGCATTTGCATGAAAGCACATCCCCTTCGCTTTGAAGCGTGCTTATACCTTTGCATTTCGGACAGATAAACAGGACTGTCTCAAGATTCTCGGCAAGATCCTTGCCTTTGAACTCGACTTTGTCTGCAATATCGTTTGCGTTCACATAAAGATCATCGCATATGACTCTGTATACATCATCAACTGACATCGTCTCCAGTTTTTCCGGAGTATATATATGGGCAAGCTTACCTTCCATCATGCCTCTTCGCGGATTTTTGCTCCATCTGGGTAATGAAGGATATCCTCCGGTCACACGGTATGTTATGAGTGCTACGCCTGCTTTTTTGATGAGTTTGGCTGTCGACTGTATGACTTCAGCAGTTTCACCGTTCCATGTGCAGGACCCTTCCGGGAACATGCATATGTTATTGCCCGCTTTTAAAGTCCTCAGCATGTCGACGGCCGTCCTGGATTCGGTACGCGCTTTCATTCTGCCTATTGGTGCTAGGAACGTCTTTAACAGTTTTGTTACGAACCCTAATCTGAAAAGCTGTTCACCTGCCACAAAATACATGTGCTGCTTGAATGCCATGCCCACAAACATACTGTCATAATTTGTAGTATGGTTTGCTAGAGCAATGAAATTACCGTTTCGGTAATTGACCTTCTCGAATTTATATCTGTATTTGAAATACATGATAGGAATGAAAATTATTTTTCCGAAGACATTGACGCTTCTGTGTAATAAAGTACCGCTCATTTATCGACCCCTCAGCCCATATTTTAGTGTAAATGCATGTTTTTTTCAATATAAACACTTACTGGCTTCATCTTACATATCATTTGTGTATACAGTGTGAAAAATAGAAGCGGATTTTTACGAAATACGCTTCTACCATTATTTCTTTTTCGTAATGACACTTTTTTATTTATCAATAGACTAACAGTTCGTTATATATCCTTCTGAATGCTTCTTCATTCTTAGGATTTATCCTTCCTCCGCCGCTGTATGACCATATCTTCGGATACTTCTGATGTATATCCCTGAGCATCTTAAGCTCGTTATATATATCCTCTTCCGTCCCTATGTCTATATTCCTCGAATTGGTTTTTATGAGATAAAACATATCAGGGCCGCCCTTTGACGTGACAAGCT
>JBAYNV010000206.1:0-3227 GCA_041678685.1 Clostridia bacterium | reverse complement strand
TTGCCTCCGGAGGAGGAACAAATATGCAGGCGGTCATAGATGCCTGCAAAGAAAAAAGGATAGATGCGAAAGTAGTGCTGGTGATATCTAATAACAGCACCGCATATGCTTTAAAAAGAGCGGAAACCGAAGGCATCGATCATTATCACATATCTGAATACACCCATAGGGAAGGTACCGCGGCAAAGCTTATGGAGCTTCTGGAAAAGTATGATGCGGAACTGATACTGCTTGCCGGATATATGAAGATGCTTCCAAAAGAAATACTTAATAAGTATCCTGTGCTGAATATCCATCCTGCGCTTCTTCCCAAGTTCGGCGGCAAAGGTATGTACGGGGAGAGGGTCCATCAGGCTGTATTGGATGCGCATGAGGAGGAATCAGGATGTACCGTGCATATGGTAGATGAGATGTATGATCACGGAAAGATCCTGAAACAAAGAACAGTCCCGATACTTGAAGGTGATACAAAAGAGACATTGGCTGCAAGAGTGCTCATCGAAGAGCATAAGATATATGTGGATACGATAGACGATATCATTAAAGGAAAAATAGATTTGGGAAGAAACACAAATGTATAGTTACAAGACAAAAGGAACATGCTCGTCAGAGATCACATTTGATCTGGAAGACGGTAAATTGAAGAATGTTAGATTCAAAAACGGATGCAACGGCAACCTTCAGGGAATAGGCAGGCTTACTGAAAATATGGACGCAGAAACCATTATGAATCAGCTCAGCGGTATACGGTGCGCCGATAAAGAAACATCATGCCCCGATCAGCTTTCAAAGGCGATAAAACAGGCTTTAAAAAAGTAAATATTATTCCTTTGCGGTAAAAACCTCATCAAGAGGTTTTCTCATTTTATTACGATGGACATCATCATCTTTTGCATATCCCACTGCAAGAACAAGGCGGACCCTGTTTTTATCTATGCCGAGAAGTTCTTTTAATTTTTTTTCATTGAACCATCCCACTATGCATGTGGATAATCCCAGTTCCTCAGCCTGAAGGACAAAATGCGCAGCCGATATCCCTATGTCCACCGATGAATAATCCTGGTCCTTTACTGCGGATCCCACTTTTGCAGACATATTTGATGCCGTTTCGGTTACCACTGCGAAAGCAGGTACCTCACTGGCCCACTTGTTCATCCCGCCGGACTGCAGGCATCTGGCCAGTTTTCCAACGTTCTCAGTCCCTGTGACAAGATAATAATGCCATGGCTGCCCGTTGCATGCGGAAGGCGCAATGAGCGCCGCCTTTATACACTGAAGAAGTTTTTCTTTTTCGACCGGTTGCGTTTTGTAATTACGGCAGCTCTGTCTCTTTTGTGCCAATTCAAAAAAATCCATATCGATGCCTCCTGTGTTATTCTATCATGCTCTTTTCCCATCCGTCGGGAGCTTCATAACCTAAAAGATTCACTACTGTTGCGGCTATATTCGCCAGGCCGAAATCGCCTTCTGCAAGCGTATAGTCCTTGTTTTCTCTGTTATCGTATATGATCATAGGGACTTTATTCAGAGTATGGCTCGTCTTTGGCATCGGTCTGCCCGTGGCCTTATCTATCAGTATCTTACCCTTCTTGCTTTCATACATTTCATCTGCATTTCCATGATCTGCCGTTATTATCGCAGCGCCGTGCATCCTTTTTATCACAGGAAGTATACGTGCAAGGCAGAGGTCGACGGATTCGACACCGATGATGGCTGCATCCAGGTTTCCTGTATGTCCGACCATGTCACCGTTAGGGAAATTCGTCCTTAAAAACTTATACTTCCCGCTTTGTATGGCTTCAATGAGCTTATCCGTTATCTCTGAACACTTCATCCACGGACGCTGTTCAAAAGGAATGTTGTCAGAAGGAACTTCCACATATGTCTCACCTTTGAATTTGCTGCTATTATTGCCGTTCCAGAAATATGTGACATGTCCAAACTTCTGCGTTTCGGATATCGCATACTGCGTTATGCCTTCTTTTGAAAGATTTTCTCCAAGCGTATTCTTTATTGACGGAGGGCTTACAAGATAATGCGAAGGTATATGAAGATCCCCGTCATATTCAAGCATTCCGGCATATACGACATCCGGTACTCTGATCCTGTCGAATTTGTCGAACTCTTTTGCTTCGAATGCTTTACTAATCTCGATTGCACGGTCACCTCTGAAATTGAAGTATATAACGCTGTCATAGTCTTCGATAGTCCCTACGGGCTTGCCATTTTCGGTTATTACGAAACCCGGCAGGAACTGGTCTACGGCATTGGTCTCAGCCCTGTATGCCGATATAGCTTCTTTGGCCGAAGAAAATGCTCTTCCTTCGCCTAATACATGAATTCCCCATCCAAGTCTGACCATATTCCAGTCAGCTTCATATCTGTCCATCGTTATAGTCATTCTGCCACCGCCGCTTGCTATCTTCACGTCAAACGAAGGTGAGCGCAGTTCATTTAGAAATTCTTCGAACGCATCTACATAAAGAAGGGCGGATGTTTCGGGAACATCCCTGCCGTCGAGAAGTATATGGGCACGTGCCTTTTTTACGCCTTCTTTTTTGGCTTCTGCCAGCATTGCCTTAAGATGTGCTATATTTGAATGAACATTTCCGTCTGAGAGCAACCCGAGAAAATGCATCGTCGAATCGTGTTCTATACAGTTGTTTACAAGAAGTTTCCATGTGTCACCTTTATACATGTCGCCTGTCTTTATGGCGGCATTTACAAGCTTTGCTCCCTGACTGTATATCTGTCCGGATCCTAAAGCATTATGACCTACTTCGCTATTTCCCATATCTTCATCGCTTGGAAGACCTACCGCAACTCCGTGTGCCTTTATAGCCATATTGGGATATTTGGCCATAAGCATGTCCAGTTCAGGTTTATTTGCAAGCGCTACAGCGTTTCCTTCTCTGTTATCTGATAGTCCCACACCGTCCATCACTATAACGACGAGCGGACCCTGTACTCCATTGAATTTACTGCTTTTCTTCAGCATGTTCTTTTTTGCTCCTTTTACACAGTTCATGTATGTCTAAAGAATTATATCATATACGGGGTATTCGTTCAAATATCACCCTCTGGCAAGCTCGGGTTTCATTCTTATAGTTAATTCCCAAAGTAAGTTCCACAGTGGACATAGCGGTGGAATTTAGTCTGGGAAGGATTTGCAGTAGAATTAAGTCTGGGAAATTTTCTTGAAGGAGTGAAAATTATGACAGACATAA
>JBAYNV010000205.1:0-3239 GCA_041678685.1 Clostridia bacterium | reverse complement strand
TACCATTTGTAATCGCTCATGAATAAACCTTTCTTTCTGTCGGTCTGATCCGATATTTATTATATAACGGGAATACGATAACCGTAAGTGCTTTATTCTTGAAATCCCCGATCATATAGTATATTGTATGCCTATGAGAAAAAAACATTCCAACAAACATAATAGCGGCAGACTGAAAACAAGAACGACGGTAAAGCTGTTTATTTTTTCGGCGGGTTTTCTCCTGCTCTCATACCTTTTGATCCTTTTAGCTAAAAACAACACCTCATTTGTTGACGATATATTCATTCCCTGGTCGGTATGGTTAATGGATATCGCTTCAAAGATCACTGGCTGGTTCAGATTTTCGCTCACTGAGGTAGTGATCTACATATCCGTTGTCATTTTCGTTATTTCCATTATTGTTCTCATAAAGAACCTGATACAGAAACAGTACCGTTTCAGATATCTTTTCAGATACATAGCTGTGTTGCTTTTCATCTGTTCAATGGGAGTATTCATTTTCTACTCATCATGGGGATTATCATATTATTCAGCCGGGATCGCTGATTCGCTCGGACTGGATGTTAAGGAAAGAAGCGTTGACGAACTCGTCGAACTGAACAGGTATCTGATATCAAAAGCAAATGATCTTTCAAAGGCTGTTGAGCGTGATGATAAAGGTTCATTTAAAGGTTATGATTTCTCCGTATATGCAGACAAAGCTGCTGATGCATTTTCCTCTTATACCGGCAAAGATGAGGCAATACCGAAATATGTGATGACGTCACCGTTATGGTCATATACTCAGACAACAGGCGTGTTCGTGCCTTTCCTGGGTGAAGCACTGGTCAACTCAAACGACAAGTCACTGGCGCTCCCCTATACAATGGTACATGAGATCGCCCACAGAAACTGCGTCACACATGAGAATGAAGCGAACTTTCTTGCTTTTTATACGCTTAAGGGAAGCGCTGATACATATCTGGAATACAGCGCATATTCATTCGCTCTTATATACTGCATGAATTCGCTCCATGCAGCGGATTATGAAAAGTGGGATGAACTTGCCAAGACATACAGCGAAGAGCTTACTTCTGATTACACGGAATACAGCGAGCACTGGGATAAATATGAAGGCAGAGTAGCGGATATATCAACACAGATAAATGATAATTACCTTAAGTCGAACGGCCAGGAAGACGGCGTCCAGACATACGGCCAGGTCACAGACCTGATACTCGCATGGTATGAGAAGGAAGTTCAGGAATGAACGTTATAAAAGAGATATATGATCCTGATCAGAAAAGCAGCATATGCAACGGCATTCTTAGGGCATTGCCTTCCTGGTTCGGCATTGAGCAGTCGATCGTGGAATATACCGGCGAAGTCAGGGATATGCCTTTCTACTGTGCATTTGACGGTAACATGCCGATAGGTTTTATAGCTATAAAAGTACATAACGAATATACCGCGGAAATATGCGTGATGGGCATACTGGAGAAGTACCACAGGCAGGGTATCGGTAAAATGCTCGTGGATGAATGCGAAAGATACTGCACCGGTAACCGCATGGAATTTCTTACTGTTAAAACTCTTGACGGATCAAGAGCCAGCAAAAGCTATGAAAAAACCCGCCTTTTTTATACCGCAATGGGCTTTAAGCCTCTGGAAGTTTTCAGGACATTATGGGATGCGTCAAATCCCTGCCTTTTCATGGTAAAGCATTTAGTGAAATAGGCGGTTCTCAGTCTTAAAATATTGATATTTTTTGTTATATGGTATATTGTAAGTAACAGTAAAGATAACATATCAGCCATTGCAGCTGTATTCATAGAGGAGATCACGGTGATGAAAGAAGTGACAAAAAAGTATGATTTTACCTGCATAAGTACAAATACCACTTTACAGTTATTGATCGCTTCGGTGATAATGATCGAGTTTTCCGTTGTTCTTCTGATCGTCTCCAAGCAATTCACGCAATTTACAGATAATATATATGCTCCGTGGTCGTCATGGATAATGAATACGCTTTCAAGGATCACCGGTATAGTGGGTTTTTCCATAGCTGAGATCTTTATGTATCTCATGATACTGGTTTTTTTGGCATCTCTTGTCCTGCTTGTCATATTCCTGTTCAGATCAAGAGGTTTCCTGCATTATCTTTTCAGATATCTGACAGTTATCGCTCTTATCGCATCCGTTATCTTTTCGCTTTTCAACATACTGTGGGGATGCAACTATTACACTACAGGCATCGATGAGACCCTTTCTTTACAGATCAAAAAGAAGGATACATCGGAACTGATAGAACTGAACAAATATCTTATATCTGTAACAAATGAATTAGCCGGAAAAGTTGAAAGAGATTACGGAGGTCATTTTGAAGGTCATGGATTTGATGAATATGCAAAAATGACCGCATCTGCATTTAGCGAGTATACGGGCAAAACTGAAGTGATACCTAAATATATAATATCGTCCGGTATCTGGTCATATACGAAGACATGCGGGGTATTCACCTGCATAACAGGCGAGTCCAATGTGAACAGCAATGACACCGCTTTGTCTATACCTTTTACCATGACTCATGAAATGGCTCACAGAAACGGCATCGCCGTAGAGGATGAGGCGAATTTCCTGGCATTCTATACGCTTTATGATAATGAAGACATAAACATACGATACAGCGCATATGCCATAACGCTCATATATTGCATGCAGTCCCTGTGCATTACCGATTATGGCTCATGGCTGGAGCTTACATCCACATACTGTTCGCGTCTCATATTTGATTATGATGAATATTTTACTCATTGGGCCAGATATGATGGTATAATAGCGGAAATATTCAATCAGTTCGACAGGAGTTATTTAAAAGTACAGGATCCTGATGAAAAGATCAAATCATACGGGATATTTACCAGCCTGATGCTTGCATGGTATGAACAGAACAACTGAAAAAGGTGTAGAATATGCATATGGATTTGAAATTTCGTAAATCAACATTTATAGATATAGATGATATCATGGCGATCTTCAGGCAGGCTCAGCTGTACCTCAAGTCTGTAGGCATAGATCAGTGGCAGAACGGATATCCGAATACGGATATCATTCGGGGAGATGTCGCAAAAGATATAAGCTTTGTGGTCACAAATGATGGTGAGACAGTTGCGACAGCTGCGATATTCTTTGATACCGAACATACATATGACCGTATAACCGACGGAAAATGGCTTAGCGATGACGCTTACTGCACG
>JBAYNV010000204.1:0-3379 GCA_041678685.1 Clostridia bacterium | reverse complement strand
TTAGTACCGGCTATTTAATTGTCTATGTCCATGGGCCTGTTTTCACATGCCCTTTTTCTTCTTTAGATAGTCATTTCCTAAACTTGCTATTTTTCTCTTGATTATTCATAGTTGGTCTCCTATAATATCAAAAACGTCTCTTATAGTAGTTCATAAGGGACGGACAAAATATTTAATCTGTACAAAACATACTAAGCATTCTGTTCATTACTTTGCTTATTTAATAACAAAACATGTGATTTGTCAAGTGCGTAAGGTCATTCGCAGATGCCGATAAGCTGCTCCCTTATATCCATAGAATCGGTGGTATAGAAGCTTTTACCATATACTGTTTTTTCTCCTCCGTGCAGCATTTCAAAATCAATATCTTCGGTATTCAAAGTGAGCCCATACGATATTAAACCTGTAAGCTCCTCTTTGCTTATATTCGTTTTAATGTTATTTTTTGCGATATTTATTACACTTGATATATTATCTAGAGTAAGCGCTTTTTTGATGACTGCTTTGATCAGTGCCTGCTGGCGGTATATTCTTGAGATATCAGAAACATCCTCTATATAGTACTGCTCAACATTGCTTTTTCTGAATCTTAAGTACTCGATCACCTGGTCTCCATTTAAGACCTGCAATCCTTTATATAATTCTATTTCGATCTCGCTGCCAGGAGTATAGTCATAATAAATCATATCAAAAGGTACTTCAAACTCTATACCTCCCATGCTGTCTACTACTTTCTCGATCGTATCATAGGATATCCTTATATAATAATCCATATCGATATTCAACAGCTTCTCACATACACCCATAAGATTCATGGAAGATGCGGAATCTGTAGTGGTCACCACCTGATCATCTATATAACAGTTATAATATGCGTTTATCTTCCAATACTCAGGTTTAATTCTGTCATCATCATCCTTATATCTGATATATGTATCTCTTGGTATGCTTAAAAAATCCACCTTCCCGTCAGTTTCATTTAGTATAGCTACCATTATTGTGTCTGCCAGATCAAATTCAGCAAGACCGAAACATAATATGAATTTTATATTATCTTCCGGCATATATTCGGTCAATTCAGGAGATTCAGTTTTTTCAGGATCTTCAACACTTCCGCTTTCAGGAGGCAGTGTGATAGTATCTATTATCTGGCTTGGCGTTGGCGAAGATTCTTCATAAATCTTATTATATAACATATCAAAAAATATGATCAGCGAAATCACAATGCACAATATAAATAATACGATACAGCCGATAATAATGATCGCTTTATTACTCAATCTATGTTTTTCGTTTCTATTATTTTTTTTCGACCGTTTTTCATTTCTTATTTCATTCGTCATATTATATCCCCGGTTTCCCTAATAATCTGAACATGTTCTTTTTATAAGCTTCAACTCCAGGTTGATCAAAAGGATTTACTCCTAATGTGTATCCGCTTATACCGCATGCTTTTTCGAAAAAATAAACAAGATATCCATAATTATACTCATTCATCTCATCTATTTCAATTATAATTGAAGGGACATTACCGCTTATATGGGCGTTGACAGTTCCTTCCATGGCTTTACTGTTAACATACTGCAGACTATTACCTGCTATATAATTCAGACCGTCTGTATTTTGATTTGAATAAGGTATAGAGATTTTTGAATGATCATTTTTCACATAAACGACCGTTTCAAAAATATTTCTCAATCCATCCTGAATATACTGCCCCATGGAATGAAGATCAGAAGTGAAGTCTACACCTGCTGGGAATATACCTTTTCCGTTTTTCCCTTCACTTTCCCCATATAATTGCTTCCACCACTCAGTAAAATAATGTAATGATGGATCATAATTCACATTTATCTCAGTCGTTCTTCTGTTATTATAGAAGTAATTACGAATGCAGGCATATCTGACAGATTCGTCGGGATGCTGCATTGAATCAGCGGCACCAAGTAGCATATTGTTGATATTCAGACCTGCAACAGCAATAGGTAACAATCCACAGGCTGTAAGCACACTGTATCTACCCCCTACATCTGATGGAATGGAAAATGTAGTGTAACCTTCTTTTTGAGCCATTTTTCTCAATATCCCTTTTTCAGGATCTGTGGTTACATATATCCTGCCTGCTGTATCTTTTCTATATTTTTTATCAAGTATTTCTTTAAATATCCTGAATGCGATCGCTGGTTCTGTAGTTGTTCCGGATTTTGATATGATATTTATAGAGAAGTCTTTATTTTCTATATATTTTATTATACTTTCTGTATATTTTCCACTTATACAGTTTCCTACAAATATCACTTCGCAGTCTTTTGCGTTTCTCACATCTTTCAGTGCTTCTATGGCAGCTCTGGCGCCAAGATAAGAACCGCCTATCCCTATAACAAGCAGAACATCAGACTCTTTTCTTATCTTATCAGCGGTCTGGGTTATATGGTCAAGTTCTTCTCTTTTCATGCTTAATGGAAGATCCATCCAACCTAAAAAATCAGAACCGTCTCCTGTTTTGCTATCTAATATTTTTTTTGCTTCCAGAACTTTTATTTCCTGTTCTCTATATTTATCCCTATTAATAAAATTTTCACAAAAATCAAGTATTACTTTCATTTTACAGCTTCCTCTGCCTTTTCAAGTTTTATTACAGAAATTTCATATGCAGTTTTAGTGATCATGTTACCAAAATCATCCTTCTTTTCATATTCTCTGCTTTGAAATCTTCCCCATATTTTAAGTCTTGTTCCAATTTCCATATTTTCACAGTACCTGGCATTTCTTCCCCAGCATATACAAGGAATATAATCGCTTTTCTTGTATGCCCTGTTGACCGCAATAAGGATATCACATATTTCCCTGCCAAAAGGGGTAACTCTATAATTTGGTTTCTTACAAATAAAAGCATCGAAATATGCATTGTTAAAATTTTCTATTCCATCAAGATTATCCAATATCTTTGCTTCTCTTGCGAATATATTGACTACAAGCCTTTTCTTGTCAGCAATCTCTGAATTGTTAAAGGATCTTACCTGACCGTATATTTCTATGAAAATGCCTGTTTTCAGATAATCGATATTAAGAAGATGATCAGATATCAGAACAGGTATAAAATCATTTTGCTTGCTCAGTCGCTGAACCTCCACTACAACATTATAAAATGACTCACCATAGATCTGATGATTAAATATCGGCATTTTAGCGATACTGCCCGCAACATAGATAGTGTTATTATCAAGAAGCTCTATTTCATTTATCATTTGCGTACCAAACTTTCATTTGTAATCTGCCAGTAATATACTGTTTTTTACTAATTTCCTTTATTATATTATCTTACAATACAAAAATAAAGAATTATTTAATAATGATGAATAAAAACCAAACAAAATAT
>JBAYNV010000203.1:0-3442 GCA_041678685.1 Clostridia bacterium | reverse complement strand
TGGCCATATGGAGGATCTTGAGATGCAATCCTTTGTTCAGAGGCGGATATGATCCTGTCAAGTAGAGAAAGGAATACCAATGTTTGATTTTATATACAACATATTTGGAAAATTCTTTGAACTGATCTATCTTTACGTATGCAGCGAGAACTTTGGAGTATCTATCATAGTATATACGATAATACTTAAGCTTTTGCTTATGCCCTTATCTATAAAAGGGCAGAAATCCACTCTTAGGATGACTGAACTTACCCCTAAGGTAGATGCGATCAAGAGAAGATACAAGAATGATAAAGAAAAACAGAATGAAGAGATCCAGAAGCTGTATAAGGAAAATAACGTAGGATGCGCTTCAGGCTGTCTCCCGACACTTATACAACTGCCTCTTCTGATAGCAATGTACAGAGTGCTTTCGCAGCCTCTGACATATATCATGGGCGTTTCCAAAGATATAGTAACGGAGATCCTGACCAGACTCGGATATGCAGCAACAGTTGCACAGACAACGCTTATCAATGATCTTAATACCGATCCTGCTAAATTTAATCTTGTATCTGATCTGATAACCAAAGACAAGCTTATGGACATGAATTTCCTGGGAATGAATCTTGGTATCATACCGACCATCAAACCGGCGCTTCTTTTCGGAGCGGATACTATTGGTACATATCTTCCCATATTCTTCCTTCCGATCTTATCAGTAGGACTCGTCATACTTTCACAGTACATGACTGAACAAGCGACAAAGAAGAGAATGCCGGCCAAGAAGAAGGCTGCTCCAAATGCTACAGATGCACCTGATATATCATCACAGATGAATAAAACAATGAAATTCATGATGCCCGCAATGACACTGTGGATAGGATTCACATTACCGTCAAGCATGTCCCTATACTGGGTATTTACATATGCATTGCAGATAGGACAGCAATTACTGATGGAATACATAAGGAAAAAGTCTGACCAGAAAAAAGCGGCTGAGCTTGAAAGAACAGGTAAAACTGAAGAAGAATCAGATCAGCAGGTCATAGAAGGATCTTTCGAAGTTAAGGATGACAACAAGGAGACTAAAAATAAATGAGTAAAGTTAGTATTGATAAGACAGGCAAGACAGTAGACGAAGCAGTACAGGCAGCTCTTTTAGAAATAGGGCTTGAACTGCAGGATGTTGAAGTACAGGTATTAGAGGAAGAAAGCAAAGGTTTTCTGGGATTAGGCGGAAAGGAAGCAAAAGTACGCGTTTCCTTTCACACGGAAGATGACCCTTGCGATACTATAAGAATGTTTTTGGAAGATGTTCTGTCGCAGATGGAGCTCAATCCAAAAGTCACGGTAATAGAGGAAGAAGACATTTTCAAAGCGGATATCGTTACTGATGACTCAGGCCTTATCATCGGACGAAGAGGAGAAGTCCTTCAGGCATTACAGTTCATAACATCTCAGGTAGTAAGCAGAGCATATGATACCCATATAAGAGTATTGCTCGATACGGAGAATTACAGGGAAAGACATAAGGAATATCTTGAAGATCTTGCAGAAAAGACAGCAGAAAAGGTCATAAAAACAAGAAGAGACTTCATGCTTGATCCCATGTCTTCATATGAAAGAAGGATCATACATACATTTCTTCAGGAAAACGAAAAGGTAATGACCTATAGTGTAGGAGAAGAACCTTTCAGAAAAGTCGTTATTTCCTTAGGCGGTAACAATAAACCCAGAAGAAACAATTACTAAAAAACAATGGAAAACACTATCTCTGCTATTTCCACACCCATAGGGATCGGGGGTATATCAGTAGTACGAATAAGCGGCAAAGAAGCTTTTGCTGTTGCAGAGAGGATATTCAGATCACAAACACCATTTATGGATATTAAAACTCATACGGTGACATATGGGAAAATAGTCGATCAGGATGAAAATACCGTTGACATTGTTTTGATGCTTAAAATGTCCGCGCCAAAAACATATACCGGCGAAGATACAGTGGAAATACAGTGCCACGGCGGTCAGTATGTCACAAAAAAGATACTGGAAATAACATATAAAAACGGAGCTGTTCCCGCAGAACCCGGCGAATATACAAAAAGAGCCTTTCTAAACGAAAAAATCGACCTGATGGAGGCTGAAGCAGTTATGGATCTTATCGCTTCGGAAGCAGAAGATTCATATAAGGATGCTTTATCCCAGTTAAAAGGCGATAAAAGCCAGTATATCAAAGAGATAAGGCAGGAACTCATTACCCTTCTTTCACATATAATGGTCCTTATCGATTATCCGGAATATGACATCGATTCACTGTCTGCTAAAGAAACAAAGGAAAAGGCAGAGCAGATTAAAGAAGAGTTGAGTGATCTGTCAAAGAACTTCAATAACGGAAGGATCATAAGGGATGGCATGACCGTTGCTGTCGTCGGTGAAGTAAATGTAGGCAAATCCACATTCATAAATAAAGCTTGCGGCTATAACAGGGTCATAGTAACAGACATAGCAGGGACCACAAGAGATGTAGTCGAAGTGAAGATAGATGTCAACGGATTGTGCGTGATACTTAAAGATACCGCAGGTATAAGGAAAACGGACAATGAGATAGAAAAAATAGGTATAGAAAAATCCAAAGAAGCCATCGAGGAAGCGGATGCTGTAATATACATCGAGGATATAAACAAACCGGATAATGAAGAAATCCCTGTATACATAAAAGATATGAAAAAAACCATATGTGTGCTGAATAAAACGGATTTATTAGATAAAAACAACAAGGAATCATATATTTCCAGTAGAGAGAATGAACTGAAGCATATTTTCGCTGACAGAGTGATCGCATGTTCCCTGGATAAAAAGGAAGGTATCGACGAGATATTTAAAAACCTTCTTGCCCTTGTCAATAAAGGCGATGTAAAGCAAAACAAAGAGGCTATAACAAATATACGTCATAAAATGCATATCGACAATGCCATAGAGTACCTTAATAATATAAAGAACAGTGATTTCATCGATATGATGAGCGTGGATCTTACCTGTGCCGCAGACGAGCTTGGCAAAATAACGGGAGAGACAGCAAGCACTGATATAATAGAAAAGATCTTTGAAAGATTCTGTGTAGGCAAATGAACATGAATGAATATGATGTCATAGTTGTAGGCGCAGGACATGCGGGATGTGAAGCCGCACTGGCTGCTGCAAGGATGGGTCTGAAAACAGCTGTTTTTACTCTTAATCTTGACAGTGTTGCAAATATGCCATGCAATCCAAGCATAGGCGGGACCGCAAAGGGCCATCTTGTAAGGGAGATCGATGCATTGGGCGGACAGATGGGAAAAAGCGCGGACGCTACTATGATCCAGTCAAAAATGCTCAACAGATCAGGCGGGCCGGCCGTATACTCATTAAGAGCGCAGATAGACAGAAGAAATTACCAAAGACTGATGAAGCAGATATTGGA
>JBAYNV010000202.1:0-3505 GCA_041678685.1 Clostridia bacterium | reverse complement strand
TGCGTAAGAAATATAATCCACGTCCTTCATCAACAGATCATATATTCCCGCTACGGAATCATACATCATTCTGCATCCTTTAATATCTCTATCGCTTTAAGCAGCTGGGCATCATTCTCCTGTTCAAGTTCAGATACATATGTATCTTCAAATCCCTCTGCAGGAAGTACCTCTATATCCGGTACGATACCAATCCCGTCTATACAGTTGCCGCCCGGAAGAAGGTACTTATAGCTGGTGACACGTACCTGTGAACCGTCTTCTAGATCATATACGCTCTGCGCAACGCCTTTTCCGTATGTAGTCATTCCCACTATCGTGGCAAGTCCGTAATACTGCATCGCTCCGCTGAACAGTTCGGAAGCTGAAGCTGAATTTTCGTTTACAAGGATCACCATAGGCAGGCTTATGGCATAACTGTCTGCCGTATATTCCTCGCTGTACCCCGTGCCGTCAGCCAGTGTCGTTATCACTCCGCTTTCAATGAATGCATCAGCCAGAGAAACCGCGGTGTAGAAATCCCCTCCCGGATTATCTCTAAGATCGATTATGACCTTGGTCATACCTTCTTCTAAAACCATTCTATTGAATGTTGCAGAGAATTCGTCGAGCATATCCGCACTGAATCCGCCTATATATACATATCCTATATCGGTCCCTTCAATGATATGTCCTGTGGCATCGACAGTATTTATGAGTTTTCTGATTATCGTGAATACCACATTCTTTTCTTCTGAAGGCCTGTAAACGGTAATGGTCACGCTCGTTCCTTCTTCACCTTTTACTATGGAAGCTATGTATTCCAATGACATATCGGCTGTAAGAACAATATCTTCGACCTGAATGATGATGTCTCCTGCCTTAACGCCTTTGGTATATGCGTCACCTTCAGTATTGACCTGAACGACTTCAGCTCCAATCCCGTCTTCCGGTATCGTGATCGTAACGCCTATCCCTTTATACTCGCCTTCGGATGACTCCCTGATCGTATCAGCATATTCCTTTGGAACATACATCGTATATTTATCGAATACTGACGTCATTCCGCCGATGATCGCTTCCATCATCTCATCGCTGTCTATCTCATATATTGAAGCTTCTTTTAACAGATCATAAACTTCATTGAATTTCTGTAGCTGTTCTTCAGTAAATTCACCGTCGATCTGAACATTGCTCGGTTCGACTTCCTCTTCACTGACCGTTACTATTTTTCTGGAAATGGCCTGGTCTATCTGTGACAGCTCCCCTGTAAAAAGGGTGCAACCCGTCAGAAATGCAAATGACGTGATCGCTATAATCAAAACCATGACTATAATTTTTCTTGTTATTACTCTGTTCACTTTTCTTCACCAATTACGATTCTATATAAAATTTGTTTTATATTCATTATCTTGAAGGATCGACATACAATAACGGATCGACCCTGCTGCCGTTTACTATTACCTCAAAGTGCAGGTGAGGACATGTTGCCCATCCGGTAGAACCTACCAATGCCAGGACCTGCCCTTTTTTAACTGAATCGCCTACAGATACCAGAAGCTTGCAGCTGTGCGCATACAAAGTGCTTACTCCGCCTCCATGGTCTACGACGACATAATATCCGTAACTGTCAGACCACTGCGCGATAGTCACTACGCCGTCGTTCGCCGCTATTATGTTGTTCCCCTTACCCCCTCCGAGGTCGACGCCTGAATGCATCCTCCACACAAGAAATATCGGATGTATCCTCCAGCCGAAAACGCAGCCGCCTTTCGGAAGACTTTTATCTGACGGAAGAGGCCATGTCATCTGACCTCCTATATAGTCTATTTCTCTTTGCAGCCTTATGATCTCGTTCAACAGACTTGCTTCTTCAGCTTCCAGGGCATCTTCTTTAACTTTTAAGACAGCTATAGTCTTTGACGTCATCTGTACTGTCGTAGCGGCTTCCTGCGCCTTTGCTTCCATATTGCTCAGCACGATCGCGGTCGTTTCGCTCAGCGTCGTATAGGAAGCCTGAAGCATTTCCAGCGTGTTATGCTTTTCAGCCATATCGACCATCAGGTTCTTTATTTCACTGACCAGCTCCTGGTCATGTTTTGTTATAAGCGAGTTCAGCTCCAGATTATCGTAATATTCCTGCAAAGATGACGCACCTAAAAGGATATCCAGAGTCTTCAGATTGCTGTTTATATATGTACGCAGGATCCTTGATTTTAATACAGCCACTTTCTCGTCATATGCTTTTTGAGATTCCTCTATAGTAGTGACAATAGCGGTTATTTCCGTTGTGACTTCCTCAAGATATTCATTGTATGTTGCAAGCTGCAATTCCTGATTATCTATGCTTTCCTGTATATTACCCGTTAATGATTCATAATAATCTTTAATACTCTGTTTTTCCTTGAGCTGCTGGGTTATCTCGTCCAACTCATGCTGTATACTTCCAAGATCGTCTTTGGCGTCATTTATGTCCGATGCGCATATTCCGGACGTACCTGAAGAAATCAGTATCACCGCGGCCATGACTGCCATTAATATTCCTTTATTAAATCTCTTTATCATTTGTAAACTCCTCTATACTTTCAAGTATTTCCTGATTGCAAAAAAGCTGCCCAAAACCCCTAAAATTATCCCATATAGCAGAAATATTCCTAAAAGCACCACAAGCATCTGAGGAACAGGCACCATATCCAGCCCTCCAAGATATTGGCTTAAGCTGCCTCCCAGCTTCTCATAGATATAATTATATCCAAATCCTATAATAATGAAAGATATTATTGCGCCAAGAAAACCAATGAAGCCGCCCTGAAGATAAAACGGAGCTTTTATACGTGCTTCCGACGCACCGATATACCTCATTATCGTCACTTCCTCTTTATTGCCCGAGACGGTTATCTTGATCGTATTTGATATCAGGAACAGAGCAAGTACTCCCAAAAGGCCTGCCATTATGCCGCATACGTATCTTACGGTATATGAAATAGTGCCTGCCTTTTCAAATGTGTCGCTGCTGTATTTTACTTCGTATATATTTGCCATGCTGGATATTCTTCTTACGAATATATTCGCATAACTGACATCATTGAGTTTCACCACAAAGGACGGCGTAAGAAAACTATATCCCATTTCCTGCATCACTTCTTCACCGTACAGTTCCACACATGCCTCGTATGCATCCAGCTGTGACACGTACTTTATATCTACAACATTACTGTCTGCAGCTATCGTATTCTGTATGTCATTCAGCGTCTTCTCATCGGCTTCCGGGATAACATATACTGTTATGCTGAGCATTTCATCGAGTACTTCATCTGAGTTGTATGTGACGTTCATAAGGAGTATACCGACTATACCCATAAGCATTATGGTGACGCATACAGTGAATATGCTCGTAATGAAGAGTACTTTGTTCCTGTTTATATTATTGAACGACTCTATCAATATATATTTAATACTCACTGGTTTCATTCTCGTATATAGCTCCTTCTATGTCGCTTATGATCTGCCCTTCCTTCAGCCTTAT
>JBAYNV010000201.1:0-3515 GCA_041678685.1 Clostridia bacterium | reverse complement strand
CATATAAACTCACCGTTTTGGAATCTGACCGAAAGAAACAACAGGACGGAAGCGGAAATGACGCAGATCATAACAGCCGATGAAATAGAAAACCTTACGGTCGGACAGATAATGGACCGTATAAATAAAGCATTTGTCTATGATGATTTCAAATGGCAGCTCGATAATAAGATCTCAGTGACTTATCCAAAAAGAGCGGAAGGTCTTCACAAGGTACTGTATCAGTGCCCTCACTGCATGAAAGAATATATGATGAGTTCAGAAGGTACGGTACTTACATGCAACAGCTGCCATAAACAGTGGAACATGAATGAGTACGGCCAGCTTGAAGCTCTGGATAAAAATACCGAATTCTCACACATACCAGACTGGTATGAATGGGAAAGAAAACAGGTAAGAAATCAGATAGATGCGGGAACATACAGTTTTGATAAGGAAGTCCAGATAGATTCACTGCCAAATGCACTTGGATATGTGGATCTGGGAGACGGACGCCTTATACATAACATGGATGGTTTCATGCTTACCGGAATATCCGATCGGGAGCAGTTCCGGATGGAATGGCCTGCAAAAATACAGTACTCCTGCCATATAGAATATAACTATCTTGGGCAAAAAGGAGACTGTGTGGATCTTAACACACTGACTGATACCTTATACATTTATCCTAAGGGAGAAGACTTCTCAGTCACAAAGCTCTCGCTTGCTACAGAAGAGTTGTTTAAAAAATATAACGGGAAATAAAAATATCACAGAATGATCTTTCTTAACGTGATCCTGCATAAGCAGGCTTTATCTTCTTCGCCGCCGCTGCAATAGGCAACAAGAGCTGTATCCGCATCGGGAAAATAAATACAGGGATAGCAGAAACCGCGGTCAGGATCGTTTTCAAGAGGATCCGGTTCCGAAAAAGTTATGCAGTCGCTGCTTTTTGCCATCACAAGAGGTGTCCTGCCCCAGCCGTATCTGCTTTTTTGCCTGCCATTGTAATTGGGAATGGGATTCCATATAGCATAGTAAATACCTGTATACGGATTCCTTGCTATCTTCATAGGTGAAGCAGGTGACGTGAATGTTGACGGCTGTGGAAGTGTCCACCTGTTTCCGTCGTTATACGAGAAGCTTTCATACTGCACCATCAGATCAGTCCGGAAGTACGAATATATCACGCCGTTTGGCATTTCTTCCGCTCCGGCCTCCTGCAGGCCTGTTTTTGTATGAGCAGCATTAAGATGCAGCACCTCGTCCATTTCCCTCCATGTGTAGCCGTCATCGTCCGAGCCGAAATATACCGCGCATCCTCTTTCATCCATATAATAGCCTTCCCTAGGATCGGAGGCTCTGTGGAGCGTGGTCGGTATTATAAGTCTTCCGGATGACGTCCTCAACACACGGTTATTGTTCATGACATGGTAACCTTTGCATTTTGAGGGAAAACATTTTATATCCATGTAAAAAGTCCTGCATTCATCGTTGGATCGGCTGAGTATGCATTCGCTGTTGCCATCGGCAGTTTTTTTCATATAGAAAAGGCCTGCGTCACCATTATTCATCCTAAGAAGCGAAACGCTCATCAGATTTGTGACACCAAAGGCTTTTGCATATTTTAAGATAACCGGTTCAGTGTTGTATGTCTCTCCGCCGTCATCAGAAAATATGGCGGCTATATCAGAAGGCGCTCCGTCACCGTGGCTGTCGGAATTGAAGCGGCTGTATGCAAACATTATCCTTCCGTCTTTTAAAGATATGAAATCTCCTTCGCTGTTGCGGGGATTATTCATGCCGGGTCTTAAGTATCCAGTGATATGTGTGTCTTTAAAGCAATTCATGACGATACCTCCGATAAAGTAAGTTTAGCATCCAGTCTGGTTTAATACAATCTATGAAATGCTTTCTGTGCTTTTATTCTTTACGCACCCATATTTATATGATATATTCTGTACTGTTATGAAAAGAACGTATCGGAGGAACAATGAAAAAGTATAACGCGTTTATAGAGAAGATATTCTGGCTGATGATCATCATCAATCCGTTTCTTGATGCTGCGACCGGGATATTCAAGACATTCTTTGAAAAAGAAGATGCAGAATTCCTTTTATCGCCAAGCCTCATAATACGTTTCATATTCCTTGCCCTTCTTGCAGTCTATGTACTGATAAACAAAGACAGAAAAGCCATATTCACCCTCATTCCCATAGCGATAGCAGCCGCGGCATCGGTTGCCGTTGAATACATATCAGGCATGGAATTTTCAATATTCCAGGATGCTTCATACATTGCAAGATATGTATATAACATAGTGATGATATTCTGTTGGTACAGCATATTGCCAAGACTGGGCTTCAGTAAAAAAGATTTGTTATATAAGATAAATAAAGTAATGTGCTGGACCCTCATAATAATAGGGATAAATGTGGTATTCGGACAGATAACGGGAACAGGGCATTACACATATGCCGACAGATTCGGATACAGAGGCTCAATGGGTTACTATTATGCCGGGAACGATATAACAGCAGTCATAATGCTTCTGTTCCCTGTATCTGTATATGCTTTCCTGAGCGGTTTGAATTTTAAGAAAAAAGACAGGAATCTGTATATAACGGCAGCGGCGCTGTCGATGGTCACGATGTGCCTGATAGGAACAAAAACCAGTTTCATAGCGCTATTTTTCACTGCCGCGGTCATAATCGTTTACAGCATCATTGTATTATTTAAAGAAAAGAATGCGCTTCTTCTTAAGAGGTTCGGAGTCATCGTCATCTGCGCTCTTGTCATGGCCGGAGCAATAATGGGGATGGAACTGTTATTTGAAAATTCATCGTTCTTAAGCACTATAAGCACTTCGATAAAGAGCACAGGTAATATATTCAATAAAGAAGGTCTGGAAACAGCTCTCTTAAGCGGACGCCAGGTAAAACTCGAGGAGGCATTCACGCAATTCAAGGATACAGGACCTCTTGCGTGGCTTTTCGGCATAGGCAGGGGATCGCAGGAAAGCATAATCGAGATGGATATACCTGAAGTGCTTTGTTATTACGGTATTTTCGGTTTTGTCACCATGTTATGGCTGTATGTGGCATTAGGTTTCAGGTTCATTAAAAATATGTTTAGGAAATTCAGTTTCGGAGCACTGACGCTTTTCATATCACTTGCTTTATGCGTAGGATATCTGCTGATAGCGGGACATATACTGTTCTCGGTCACCAGCGGTTATTATTTCACTCTTATGCTTGCATACTCAGCGATCTTCTTCAGTGATGATATACGGAAATTACCTGATGAAATACCTTTTCCTTTCAAGAAACTACTGGTGGGGAAAGTAAAATCAGCAAAATGACATGGTAAAATTTGGGGATAACCGCCTGAAAATCTGCCCGGGAAACAGATATTTGTTTACAATGGAGCCGGAATAAAATATAATAGGGCATACAGGAACAAATTACTGTGTGGAAAATGATTAAGTTACAGTCGGATAAGATAAAAATAGGGAACCTATACTTTAAACTTATCGT
>JBAYNV010000200.1:0-3525 GCA_041678685.1 Clostridia bacterium | reverse complement strand
TTATTGCCGCCTGCCTGAGTTTATAGCCGGAATGTATATCATACCTGTAAGCGGTGAGTGAATTTGTGTATCCGTTTATGCTTCGCATTATAACAAAAGAACCGAGAATGATGATGAACCTGCTGACTTCCTCCCAATCAGCATATACGGCGATATCCAGCATCTTTCCCATCTGCTGCGCTATAAGTATATTCAATGAAGCTGATACAAGGCCGCCTGCCCAGCGCCAGACGCCCCACTTCCAGAACCATTCCTTCGTGAATGCATAAACGCGCCTTATATTGCGATACACTTCCCGGTATTTTACTTTGGACTTCTCTTTATCTGTTTTCAAATATGACTTCCTTTATGTCGTCGATTACTAACATCGATTTTTTTCGATTATACGAATAACGGTCAGCTGCTGTTTGGTTAATAGGTGTATTCTACACCATTAATGTAAAATTGCAATATGAATTATTTAGGATATTAAAGCGGGCATCCTTGGTTATTCAATTGCCGATGTAGTTCACGATCTCTTACATGCTTTGATGAATTTTACTCGTTTAATAACCAGCTTATCAGATTAATATGAAGGATCCCATTGTAATTGGCATTTGGAATAATATCATCAAGTGTCAGCAGGTACTTTGGATGGTTATCAGCTATTTTCATCAGAGGATCAAGTTCTCTTTCCATTGTGCTTTTATCAGATACTGAAGCAGAAACCTGATAATACTCAATTCCTTTTAACCCGCTTGCTATAAAATCTATCTCTTTATCTGCAAGCTTACCGATATTCACTTTATACCCTCTGCGCCTCAGTTCAAGATATACTACATTTTCCAGTAAATGTCCCAAATCTGTTGCAGAACCAGACAGCAGCATATTTCTTAATCCTGTATCTACAAGGTAGTATTTGCCTAATGTTTTCAAGTACTGCTTTCCTCTGATATCATAACGATCGGCCTTGTAAAAAATATAGCTTTGATTTAACGCCCGAATATAGTTGTCAACGGTATTGACAGATATCTTCCTGCCGCTTGAATTTATCGTATCACTTACCTTCTTAACTGATACAGGACTTCCGATATTTCTGCACAAAAATCTTACTATACTCTCAAGTACCGGTATATCAGTTATACCTTCTCTGGTTGCGACATCCTTTATAAGAATAGTGTTATATATACCTTCAATATAAGTCCGGATAACAGTATCTTTTTTTTCGAGGTTTGCTACATAAGGAAATGAACCATATTTCAAATAATCATTAAAACTCGATTTGATGTCCTTTCCTTCTGTTAACTCGTAATATTCGAGGAAAGATAAAGGCAGCATGGATATTTCAATATATCGTCCTGACAGAAGCGTAGCAAGTTCCCCTGAAAGCATTATCGCATTTGAACCAGTAATATACAGATCAACATTTTCTTTAACAAACAGACTGTCAACAGCTTTTTCAAATGATTTACACTGCTGAACTTCATCAATAAAAACATATGTGTATTTGTCTTTAACAAGCTTTCCTTTTATATAATCATATAGTACTCTGTAATCAAGTAAATTCTCATTTTCTATTTCTTCAAGATTGATGAATACTATCTGATCTTTAGATACGCCGGATTCTATTAAATAATCTATATATAATGAAAACAGAGTCGACTTACCGCATCTTCTGACACCGAAAACAACTTTAATTATTTGTTTTTCACGCCACTTTTCCAGGGTGCCCAGATATTCTTTTCTTTGAACTATCAAATTGAATATCCTCCATGCAATGAGTATAGCAGAATAAAACCAATAAGGTAAAAGTATTTTATCAGTTGTGAAAAAAGTATATTATTTAGTAACTTTTTTCTCATTTTAGAAAAATATATCGACCAACCAGTGTTTTTAATTACTAAACGTTTCATATAAATACAGCATTAGCATGCGTTAAGGCTTTTTTATACTGCACTCATACCAATTGATACGGATATATAACATAGTTAAGTGGTATGGCGCATTATGATATCATACGATTTCTATTTAGCATGTAAATATGTATTTTACTGCTTTATCCATTCCCCTTCATCAGTCCGCACATATTCACCTGCACCATGCTCGTCATATGCTATCTTGAACTTATCAGACCCGAACAGGTTTCCTTCTATTAGCACCCCATCCGATATTACCACTTTAGATATTTTTTCCGATGTAAATGCATATTCCCCTATATACTCCAAGCTTGCAGGCAATATAAGTTCGCCTCTAATATTGTTTCCGGAAAAAGCATATTCTCCAATATATTCCAATGAATCGTTGAGTTTAAGTCTTGTTATCCTATTATCTGCAAATGCGCCTCCGTTAATCCATTTCAGTGAATCATTGAGTTTCAAGCTGGTTATCCTGTTGTCTTTAAAAGCTATCGCTCCTATTACCTCCACACCGCTTCCTATTCTGAGCTTCCTGATTTCGTTACGGCTGAATGCACCTGTATCAATTATCCTGATTGAATCTCCCAGTTTAAGTATCCTTATCTTGTTATTATCAAAAGCGTGAGCTTCTATTAACGATACATTGTCAGGTATATCAACCTTACGCAATTTGCACCCCAAAAACGCTTTTGCGCCTATTTTTAACAGATCATCATTAAATCCTGCATATCGGATTCCTTTCTGTTTAAATACATTTTCTCCTATACTCTTTACTTCGTCAGGGGAAATGAAGCGCTTGGTCTTTGCTCCGGGATAGAGTACCAGCTCCCCCGTCTTCCTCTCGATAAGCATCCCATTAATGCTCATGTATCTCTCGTTCTTGCTGTCCACATAAACAGCTTTCTGCGTATCAAGTGCAGAATACTCATTTACCATAAATTCCTTTATACTTTCAGGAAGATATATCCTCTTAAGGTACCCTCTGAAATCAAGAAAACTTCTTTCAACACGAAATGCTTCACTTGACACATAAAAAGTGCCTTCAGGTACATGGTATTCCGTTTGCGTTCTGCCTGGCGGATATATTAAAAGGGTCGTACCCTCTTTGTCAAACAGGACTCCGTCTATAGAACTTAAATGCTCATTATCAGGATCTATAAATATGTTCTCCAAATTTATACAGCCATCTAGTGCATTACTTTGTACATTCCACACCTTCTCATTCAATGTAATACTCTTTACATATTTGTTATCACCCAATGACTCAATAGTAATAAATCCATCTTTTAAAATGGGTATCACTATATCTTCATCCGTTCCAACATAACCTTGTATGAAATTAAGATCATATTGACGATATATATAGTCTCCAACTTGACGTTTTACACTCGGCCTGTAGGCATTCACGGCCAAAGGCTGCATACATATGCACATCACTATACTCATTAACATTATATATATAATGCATAGCCTGATTCTGCGATATTGTCTATTACAAGATAAGTTTCTCATCCTAATGTGTCTCCTATATAGGTCAGCCGGGTATGTTGTATTTGTATTATATCTGTGATACTATCCTATAATATCTTCCATAATATAACAATATTAATATTGAACGAGATTATCGATA
>JBAYNV010000199.1:0-3568 GCA_041678685.1 Clostridia bacterium | reverse complement strand
TGGCAATGGAAAACAGGGCATGATCGTCTTTATAGTAGACATCAGTAATAGCAGTGTCTAAAAATTCTATAGGGGTGGATAATATGGTATCCAGTCCTATCACATCATCAAGCCATGTGACTGATGTGACATCAGGGATGCTGATGAGTTTTTCTTTGAACTCCAGAGCCTCAAGCACAGTGACATCCCTGACCATTACATTTGCTGACGGGAAGTCTTCCGTGAATTCATCCATCATTATTTCTATGCCTATGGTGGATCCGCTGTCTTTTGGCAGATAGTCTTCGATGTTATAGTTTACATTAACGCCTAAAGCCAGAACAGCGGATATGGTTGTTATAGCTATAAAAACTATGATTATTATTTTTCTATATTTTATTATGAACCCAGCAAATCTTTCCATTTTGTCCATCCTTGTACATATTAAACACAGTGTTGACAAATCGTCATGTGGATAACATAATATCTATATGTCTATTAGTCAACAGACAGATAATTTACGGATGTAATTTGATAAACATAAAAATTAAATCTGTCTGATAATCAGCATAAAAGGGGGAGATGGTGATGATAAATCAAAACGAGGACAGAAGGGTCAAATATACAAAGATGGTCCTGAAAGAGAGCTTCATAAACCTGCTTTCTAAAAAGGGTATTTCAAACATAACCATAAAGCAGATATGTGAGGATGCGGATATAAACAGGGCCACATTCTATACCCATTACTCCGACCAGTATGATCTGTTAAAAAAAATAGAGGGGGAGTTTTTGGAGAATGTGAAGATATATATCTCTGAATTCAAAAAAGACAAAGCTGATGTCGTGCTTGTAGATCTGTTAGAAAAGATATTTGGGTACATAAAGGACAATGCACAGCTCTGCAGGTTATTGTTATCAGAGCAAAGTGATATGGAATTCCAGAAGAGGATCATGATGCTTATATATGACAGCAATATAAGCATCAAGGCAGGGGAGAACCTGAAAAAAGGTGAAGAGGAATACATTTATGCGTTTGTCATAACCGGATGCGTAGGCGTGATACAGAAATGGCTGGATGAAGGCATGAAGGAGTCTTCACGATTCATGGCTAATGCGATATTCGACTCTGTGAAGAAACTGCCTATCACTTTCGTGTGAGGATAGTAAAACGAAACCAGTCGTATCCTGTCCGGATGTGACCGAAATATACACCCAGCATGATAGGTAATACTGACTTTCAAAAATGCTTGTAAATATATTTGTAAAAAAGAATTAAATACTAGTATGTCCCTAAAAATATATACTTAAGGGGACAAATGACTTGATATTATGTCCCGATATATATATACTATTAGGGACAAAGGAGATTCAGCCATGAATAGCAGCACCTACATAAGTAAAATGTATAATAGAATTAACGATGCACCGGCCGGCAGTGCTTTTATCGTTTCAGATTTTACTGACTTAATGGATTATGAGACAGCAAAGAAATCAATAGCCCGCCTGGGAAAGAATGGGACGATCCGCAGAGTAATGCGTGGGATCTATGACAAGCCTAAGTATAGCCAATTACTTAAGGAAATAGCAGCACCAGATCCGCATACAATAGCTGCAGCGCTGGCGAGAAATTATAACTGGACTATATTTGCAAACGGGGAAACTGCTTTAAACCTATTAGGGCTTTCTACACAGGTTCCGACAAATTGGTCTTATATCAGTAGCGGACCATACAAATCTTATTCATTTGATAGGGTAAACCTTGAATTCCTGCACAAAGCAGATCGTGAAATCACCGGGATGTCAGAAAAGACAGCGTTAGTCATTCAGGCACTTATGACTCTTGGAAAAGAAAGCATTAATGATACAGTAATGAAAAAAATACGATCCAGACTTAATGAAGAAGATAAAAAGTTGTTATTGAAAGAAGGAAGAAGAACAACAGCATGGATCTATTCCGCGATCAAAGCTATTTGTGAAAGATAATTAAATATATAAAAGGAGCAGAATAAAGATGTACAAAATAGCAATTGTACAGGATGATGAACGCGAAGTACTATTTCTTAATACGGCTTCAAAAATTGGTATGAATGCAGCAATTGTTGAAAAAGACTTCTGGGTTTGTTTAATTTTGGATTATTTATTCCATAAGTGTAAATACAGGGATGCTTTCGCGTTCAAGGGAGGTACTAGCCTTTCTAAAGCATATAACCTTATCGATAGATTTTCTGAGGATATTGATCTGATTTTGGACTGGCGTTTGTTAGGATACACAACCAATGAGCCATGGATGCCGCGTTCCAATGCCAAGCAGCAGAAGTTCATTGATGATTCCAGAGATAGACTGTTTTTTTTCATTGCAAACGAATTCATGGCGGAGTTTAAAAAGACATAACGTCTTTATTAGGACGCGATGTTAATGTGTTCGTCGCAGAGGATGATTCTGGTACAGTAAATTTCGAGTATCCGAGTGCATTTCAGGATAGATCAATTCTGAAGGTGATCCGTCTGGAAATAGGTGCTTTGGCTGCTTGGAATCCAACACAGAAATCGTTAGTCACTTCATATGCTGCTCAGCAGTATCCAGCTATTTTTAAGCAGACGGATACAGAAATTCTGACAACAACAGCTTCTCGCTCATTCTGGGAGAAGGCCACAATTCTGCATCAGGAAGCATTTCGTCCAGAAGGATCAAAACTACCGGATCGCTACTCTCGGCATTATTACGACTTATACTGCATAGCGAAATCAACTATAATTACTGATGCACTTGCTCAACCTGAACTACTGGAAAAAGTTGCTGAGTTTAAGCAGAAGTTTTATCCGAGTAACTGGGCACGGTATGATCTTGCAAGAGTTGGAACAATTAGACTTGTACCTGCCAAACATAGCATTACTGCTCTACGTGCTGACTATGCCAAAATGAGAGCGATGATTTACGGCGACTACCCATCATTCGAAGAACTTATGGACGGAATCAGGAAACTTGAACAAGAGATTAATGGATATGACTGATTATTCTGAATCACTTGGCGACAAGTTCCAATTGTATTCTGAATAGCTGTTCATATGGATATGAATCAATTTTTGCATTGATATACAACTGCGTTACTTCTATTTATTTCATTTCTTACAGCTTCATGAATGGCGAGATTCGCATGTGTCATGTATTGAATCAAATTCCATACCACTCCCTATTGTGAAGACACAAAATACTGTTACCATAATTGTCCTTTCCTTTTCTTTTCATTCATATCATTAAATGACAGCTGTCGTACTGCTTTCATATTAATTAAAGTATCCTTCTGATTATGTCGGTTATATCAGATTTATCGGGTTTCTGTGATAAGATATCATACATAGTTATATAATATCCTTAGGGCTGGTAACTTATGGAATTCAAATACAGATTGCCTTCGATGAATATAGAAGGCAGAAATAACGGCAATTACAATAATCCTGAAATGGAATACCCATGCATGCTAAGCACTACAGATCATGAATTAGGTGATTTCATGGCATTGCTTCGCACGTCAGTCCGCGAAGAAAGACGTCTGATCTTTATAGACCACAAGGTACTTATGGCATGTCT
>JBAYNV010000198.1:0-3627 GCA_041678685.1 Clostridia bacterium | reverse complement strand
TGATCCACCATTGCATCTTCAATAGCATATCGTATAGCGATATCGGGATGTCCCGGTGCAAGGCATGCCCAGATTTCTGAACGGATCCATGCGCCGTTGGAATGTTTCCACCGGTTGTTCAATTCACCGGACATAGGAGGGAGGATGCCGCATTCCAGGTTTGCTTTACAGATCCCGTATTCATTCCAATGGGGAGGAATGCAACGCAGCCAGTGCTCGCCTAAAACATGGGAATCAAGATGGTACGGCCCTTGTAGTTCCATGGCAGTAAGCCATACGAGCTGTAAGTCGAGATCATCATTCGGATAAGGTTCCCCTTTGGCAGTAGCAAAACCCTTGATATCATTCATATGAGTCTCTGCCTCATAGGGTACTCCCATTGTTCCCCCTATATTCTTACCAAGCCAGCAGGCATATATTTTATCTGTAAGTGTCTCTTTATTCAGTTTCAGCATTATTGTTATCCTTTCATAGGAAGCTGTTTTTCAGCATATACATTATCAGTCAGACAGATAACAAAAATCAAGAGTACTGTATCCATCTTTTTCCCGAACACAGTACGAACAGGGGAATTACATCTATAATAGAATTCTACAAAGATACATGCTAAAGGGTTGCATAGTTGAAGTAACTGTAGAAAATCCGTACTAATAGGATTACTTGATTATTTTAGCTGCTTTCGCAATGAGGACAAATGGCCAGAATATTATCAATAGTATTAACTTAATAATTTCAATTGTTCTAATCATGGCATCTCCTTATCAATCATTATTTCTTTTGATAGATTTATAATAGCATATTATGTGTCCTATAAGGTGTACTTATATACGCAGTTCAGTAATTTTCAACATCACATGTATTATACGAAGTATGCGGATTATGAATATTTAGTAAAGGATGAATATATAACGCCTATTAGTCATAATTTCTAGGTACATTGACTTTCATTCTGATGTATGAAAGTTTTGTTATATAGTTCCGCATATTGCCCATTGCTTGACAGCAGCTGTTCATGAGTGCCTTTTTCTACAATGCATCCGTCTTTCAGGAAGAAGATAATGTCTGCATTCTGAATGGTTGATAATCTGTGTGCGATCACTATACTGGTTTTGCCTTGCATAAGCTTATCAAGCGCCTGCTGTATCATATGCTCTGACTCGGAATCCAGGCTGGAAGTTGCTTCATCCAATAACAGAATGGAAGAATTTTTCAGTATCGCTCTTGCTATAGCTATTCTTTGCCGCTGGCCGCCTGAGAGTTTGATGCCTCTTTCGCCGACGATAGTGTCATATCCGTCTTTCTGTCTGATTATAAACTCATGTGCATTTGCTTCTATACTGGCATTTACCATTTCTTCATGTGCCGTGTCTGAGCGGCCGTACAGTATATTATCTTTTATAGTGCCGTTAAAGATATATGCGTCCTGCGGCACATAGGATGTCTGCTCTCTCAACTCATTCAGACTGTATTGGTTAACAGGTTTACCGTTTATAGACATACTGCCTTCATTCAGAGGATAAAGGCCGAGTATAAGCTTTATCAATGTGGATTTTCCGGCACCGCTATCACCGACTATAGCGGCAAAAGCTCCTCTTGGTATGTTTATATCAATATTGCTGATGACAGGCACATCCTTATCATATGCAAATGTACCTTTTTTTATGCTTACTCCATATATATCATTATCCCCACTTGTATTGTATCTTTCAGGTTCTACTGCTTCATCGAAGAACTCACCGACCCGGTCAACGCCGGCAAACGCTGTTTGGATATTTACAATGTTCTGCCCTACTCTGAGAAAATGAAAAGATAGGTTTCCGCAGACCATAGTGGTGCTGACAAGAGAACCTACTTCCATATCTTTGGTTATAACGAAATATGCTGCCATTATAACTATCAGCAGATAAGATACGGAGTGGACGAAATTGTTTATCCCGTACATCTTTGACTCAGTCTTTACAAAGTCCAGTTCAGACGAATAAATATCATCCATCTTTGTATCCAGTCTCTTGCCGAAATACTTTTTCAGATTAAAGATCTTGACTATGTTGAACCCTGTTATATGCTCCGTAAGGATTTCAGAAAGTTTTGCCAGTTTCTCATTTTTCTCTTTAGACAGTTTTCTGATAGGTTCGACGAATTTCAGGTTAACAAATGCTGCTGCAAAACTTGTTATAGTAACAGCAATCGCAAGTCTGTAATCAAGATAAATGAAATATGGGATCACGAAAAAGACACTCATGCTATGGAAAAGAAAATTATCTATTGTGGACATAGCAGTCTTTATAGCATTCACATCTCTGTTTACTCTTGCCAGTATGTCTCCGCTATGATTTTTTTCATAATAGTCTATAGGCAGTTTCTTTATCTGATTATATACACTGACTCTTATATCCCTCATTATTAATTCGGACACTTTGCTATTAAAATATGCGGTTATCGGTACCAGAATTATGCTCAGTAATAAGTAAAGTGCCATTACCGCGATCGTGTTATACAGCTGGTCCTGCTGTCTATATACGAAATAATCTACTATCAGCTTGAAAGCATGCGCTCTGATCACATATCGCGGCGTGTGGACTATAAGCGATATAAATAGCCAGAGAACAAATTTGCCTTTGTTGTTACCAAAATATGTGAACAATTTTTTTATATCTTTAATCATTTACATCTTCCTTCTCATTAACTAGTTGTCTTTCATAAAGCTCAAAGTATTTACCCTTTTTTGATATGAGGGTCTCATGATTTCCTGTTTCTACTATTCTGCCTTCATCAAGCACAAGTATTTTATCCGCATTTATGATCGTAGATAATCTGTGAGCAATGGTGATCACGGTGATATCCTCATTTATATCCTGTATTGATTGTTGTATATAGTACTCGGATTTGGAGTCAAGCGCGCTTGTGGGTTCATCAAGCAATAAAATAGGCGCGTTTTTAAGTATAGCTCTGGCCAATACTATTCTCTGCTTCTGCCCGCCTGAAAGTGTGGATCCCCGCTCTCCGACATTACTGTCTATACCGTTTTCAAATGTGCTCACAAACTCCATCGCATTTGCTTTTTTGATCGCATCGGTTATCTGATCGTCATCTGCATCTATATTGCCCATTCTTACATTTTCTTTAATCGTGTTATTGAAAAGGTAGGTGTCCTGGAAAACAGATGACATGTTACTTCGAAGATCTTCTACATTCCATTGTTTCAGCTCATGGTCGCCTATTATGATTTCACCCTTATAGTTTTCATAATAACCTAATATAAGCTTATGAAGAGTGGATTTCCCGCAGCCGCTGACACCGACTATAGCTACCTTTTCTCCTTTTTTAACAGTGAAGGAAACATCTGTTATAAGGGGGATCTGAGGTGTATAAGAAAATGATACATTTTTGAATTGAACCATATCCTTACTGTCTGTCACTGAGTATGATTCGCCGCTGGTTCTTTCTTCATCAGCATCAAGGAATTTGAAAAAATGCTCCGAGCTGCCGACAGCTTCTGTAATGGAGGTCCATACATCAGATAACTCGCCAAAACTGCGTGTGACCGGCATAAGAACCTGTACGAAAGTAAATAACTGGCCTATCGTCATTTCATTTTGAAAAATCAAAACGCCTCCTATTACATAT
>JBAYNV010000197.1:0-3777 GCA_041678685.1 Clostridia bacterium | reverse complement strand
CCGATTAACTGGATCTTGTCTCCAAGCCTGTCGGTAAGCTTCTTCCAGCCTTCCCAGTCTTCTTCAGCAAGGCCATCTTCGATTGAGATTATAGGATATTTCTCACACATCTCAGCCCAGAAATCTATCATCTGATCAAGAGTGAACATCCTGTCTGTCTTCCAGAAATAGTAACATCCTTCTTTACCTTTTTCTTTAGCTTCTTCATACATTTCAGTTGCTGCAGGATCGATAGCGATTCTGAATTGCTCATATGGTTTATATCCTGCCTTTTTAATAGCTTCTACTATGACCTGTAATGCTTCTTCATCGGTCTTCAGGTTAGGAGCAAACCCGCCTTCATCACCAACTGCTGTTGAATAACCTTTTGCTTTAAGCACGCCTTTTAACGTATGGAATACTTCAGCACACCATCTTAAAGCTTCTTTGAAAGATTCCGCACCTACAGGCATGATCATGAATTCCTGACAGCTGACAGAGTTGTCAGAATGTTTTCCACCGTTTATTATATTCATCATAGGAACAGGAAGTACTTTCGAATTCACTCCGCCTATGTATTCATATAAACTCATCCCCAATGCTTCAGCAGCTGCTTTCGCGACTGCAAGAGAACAACCTAAAATTGCATTTGCACCTAACTTAGCTTTATTCGGTGTCCCGTCAAGAGCTATCATTAATTTATCGATAGCTACCTGATCAAGAACGTTCAATCCTTCAAGTTCAGGAGCTATGATCTCATTTACATTATCAACAGCCTTATCAACGCTCTTGCCTAAATATTTGCTTTTATCTCCGTCACGAAGCTCGACCGCTTCAAAAGCACCTGTGGATGCACCGCTTGGTACTGCTGCTCTCCCGATATACCCTCCGTCAACTTCAACTTCGACTTCTATTGTTGGATTGCCTCTTGAATCCAATATTTCCCTTGCCCATACGCTTTCAATAGATATGTACTGCTTCATTATTATCCTCCGTATTAATATTTGATTATTTTTTCAAAATCATCGATTTTTAAACTTGCACCACCGACAAGGCCCCCATCGATATCGCTCATAGCGAATAACTCGGAAGCATTCTTTGCATTCACTGAACCGCCATACAATATCGGTACTCTGTTAGCGATCTTTTTACTGTATTTTTCAGATATCGCTTTTCTTATGCATGCGCATACTTCATCAGCCTGCTGACTTGTTGCAGTCTTACCTGTTCCAATAGCCCAAATAGGTTCATATGCGAATACAACATTCTGCATATCGTTTTCGACAACACCACTAAGAGCATATTTTACCTGATATCTCACCAGATCTTCAGTAACATTCATTTCTCTCTGTTCAAGGCTTTCGCCAACGCAGATTATAGGAGAGATACCATGTTTCAGTGCCTGCAATGCCTTTTTGTTAACAGTAAGATCAGTTTCATTATAATACTGCCTTCTCTCCGAATGTCCTATTATTACATATTTAATATTCAGATCATTCAGCATATTAGCGGAAACTTCGCCTGTAAATGCTCCGTTTTCCTCATAATGCATGCTTTGTGCCGCTATTTTAATTTTTGATTTGTTGACAGCCTTTAAAGCAGCTGAAATACATACATAAGGAACAGCGCATATAACAGTATCTTTAACGCCTTTGAGCCTTACGCTTAATTCAGAAATAAATTCTGCGGTTTCAGAAGGTGTCTTGTTCATTTTCCAATTTCCGGCTATAACTTTCTTTTTGCTCATTTATCCTCCAATACATCGATACCTGGCAGTATCTTTCCTTCAATAAATTCCAGAGAAGCTCCGCCGCCTGTAGATATATGAGTAACTTTATCCGCATATCCCAATATCTCTACCGCTGCAGCGCTGTCTCCACCGCCTATGATCGATATCGAATCTGATTCTGCAATGGCTTTAGCTATCTCCCTTGTTCCATATGCAAAATTTTCAAATTCAAACACACCCATAGGTCCGTTCCAGAATATAGTCTTAGCTTTAGCGATCTCTTTTGCGAACTGTGCGACTGTCTTAGGACCAATATCCATACCCATCATATCCGCAGGTATCTTCTTGCTGTCAACAGTCTTTCTTACAGCATCATTAGTAAACTGGTCAGCTACGACTGTTTCCAATGGGAGCAGCATTCTGACTTTCTTTCTTTCCGCTTTCTTTACAAGTTCATTTGCCAGGTCAAGTTTATCCATTTCGCATATGGATTTTCCTACCTCATAACCCTGAGCCTTAAGGAATGTATAAGCCATACCTCCGCCAATAAGGATGACATCGACTTTATCTATAAGGCTTTCAATGACGCCGATCTTATCTGAAACTTTTGCACCGCCCAGTATTGCTACAAAAGGACGTTTTGGATCATTGAGTGCTGAACCCATGATCGAAATCTCCTTTTTTATAAGAAAACCACATACTGCAGGCAGATAATCAGCAAGCCCTGCTGTTGAAGCATGTGCTCTGTGAGCTGTACCAAAAGCATCGTTTACAAATATATCCGCCATAGAAGCAAGTTCCTTAGCAAATGCAGGATCATTCTTTTCTTCCTCGGCATGGAATCTTACGTTCTCAAGTAACATTACATCGCCATTTTTCAGAGCTGACGCTTTAGCTTTAGCGTCCGGTCCTATAACATCATTAGCAAGAATGACTTTTTTACCAAGCAATTCACTTATTCTTACAGCTATAGGAGCAAGGGTATACTTCATATTGAATTCACCCTTTGGACGTCCTAAATGAGATACAAGAATAACTTTCGCATTATGCTCTACCAGGTACTTGATCGTAGGCATAGCTTCCCTTATTCTCTTATCATCGGAAATAACACCATCAGCTATCGGTACATTGAAGTCCATTCTGGCAATGACTCTTTTACCGTTAACATTTATGTCTTCAACTGTTTTTTTATTCAATGTTGCCATAATAATCTCCTTTACTAAAAAAGCCCGTTGACACGGGCTTTAGTTTCTTATTTTTTACTTCGCATCAACCTTAGCCATATACATGATCAGATCTACGACCTTGTTTGAATAACCCCATTCATTATCGTACCATGCTATGAGTTTAACAAAATGATCGTTAAGTGATATACCGGCTTTAGCATCAAATATACATGTTCTTGAATCGTGGATGAAATCTGTTGAAACAACTTCATCTTCTGTATATCCGAGAATACCCTTAAGTGAGCCTTCGCTTGCTTTCTTCATTGCTGCTTTGATATCTTCATATGTTGCAGCTTTTTCCAGTCTGCATGTAAGATCAACTACTGATACATCTATAGTCGGTACACGCATTGACATACCGGTAAGTTTTCCGTTCATTGAAGGAATGACTTTGCCAACTGCTTTTGCGGCACCGGTCGATGAAGGAATAATATTTACTGAAGCAGCTCTGCCGCCTCTCCAGTCTTTTGCTGAAGGTCCGTCAACTGTTTTCTGTGTTGCTGTTGTTGAATGAACTGTCGTCATCAATCCCTCTACTATGCCAAAATTGTCATTAACAACTTTAACTAACGGAGCCAGGCAGTTTGTGGTACAGGAAGCATTGGATACGAATACCATATCTTTGGTATATGTATTCTCATTTACACCCATAACAAACATTGGGGTATCGTCTTTTGAAGGAGCTGACATAATGACTTTCTTTGCTCCTGCAGTAATATGAGCCTGAGCTTTTTCCTTAGTAAGGAAAACGCCTGTAGATTCTACTATATATTCGGCACCGCATTCTTTCCAGCCTATTTCTGCAGGTTCCTTACATGCGAATACTCTGATCTTTTTACCGTT
>JBAYNV010000196.1:0-3804 GCA_041678685.1 Clostridia bacterium | reverse complement strand
TCTATATTTGAAAACCCTTCCTTGTAAGCATCATATCCTTCAAGAAGGAAGCTTCCCAATATGACAGGGATCGACATGAGGAACGCGAACTTCACAGCGTCTTCCCTTTTCAGTTTACGTAACAGCCCGCCGCTCATGGTGGATCCGGATCTCGATATGCCCGGAACTATGGCAACAGCCTGGATAACACCTATTATGGCCGCGTCATACCATTTCATGTTTTCCTTTTCGATCGTTCCTTCTTTCATCAAAGAAGAGATCACAAGGATGATGCCTGTGATTATGAAGCCTATGCCAAGCGTTATCCCGCTGTCATTAAGACCTTCAAAAAAGTCATTGAAAAGAATGCCTGCGACACCTGCCGGTATAGTCGCTATGATCAGCCAAAGCGTAAGTTTCTGTATGGGTTTCTTCAGAATCGCAAGTATATCTTTCCAAAGAAAGATGCATACCGCGACCAGTGTTGCAAAATGCACGGCTACATTGAATGTAAGGGTAGGAGTATCTATACCAAGTATTTTTTCCAACAAGACCAGATGTCCTGAGCTGGATACGGGTAAAAATTCCGTAATGCCCTGGACTATACCTAATATGATGCCTTCCAAAACAGTCATGATGCCGCATCTTCTTTCAGTTGCTTCTGTCCGTTATATATCAGTTTTGGAGGAGTTCCGTTCAGTATCGTGCTTTCCTCCACTATGCATTTTGTTATCGTATGATCTGACGGCACATTATACATCACATCCATAAGTACGGATTCTATTATGGCCCTCAGCCCTCTTGCACCGCTGTTTCTCTCAAGTGTCTTTTTTGCTATCGCATACAGAGCTTTCTCTTCAAACACAAGCTCGCATCCGTCCATTTCAAGCATTTTCTTATACTGTTTTGTAAGAGCATTTTTTGGCTCCTTGAGAATGGCAACAAGAACCTCTTCCGTAAGCTGTTCAAGTGTCACTATTACAGGAACCCTGCCTATGAATTCGGGTATGAGGCCGAATTTCAGAAGATCCTGTGTCTCTATCTTCTTGAGCACCTCATCCTTTGCTATACTGTTCGACGGCATTATTTCCGCTCCGAAACCGATCGCTCTCTTTCCGAGCCGGTTCAGTATTATCTCTTCGATGCCCTGGAAAGCTCCGCCGCATATGAACAGGATGTTCGTCGTATCTATCTGTATATATTCCTGTGTGGGATGCTTTCTTCCGCCCTGGGGAGGCACATTCGCTACTGTGCCTTCAAGTATTTTAAGAAGTGCCTGCTGCACGCCTTCCCCGCTCACATCTCTGGTTATGGAGGCATTATCGCCTTTTCTTGCGATCTTATCCACTTCGTCAAGGTATACTATCCCGCGCTGAGCCCTGTGTATGTCATAATCTGCAGCCTGTATGAGTCTTAAGAGTATGTTCTCGACATCGTCACCTACATAACCTGCTTCGGTCAGACTTGTTGCATCTGAGATAGCGATAGGAACATTCAGTATTTTTGCCAGAGTCTGCGCCATATATGTCTTGCCTGTTCCGGTAGGTCCGAGCATAAGTATATTGCTCTTCTGAATATCGACTTCATCGGAAGCCGTATCCTTAAGATTATGGCTGATCCTCTTATAGTGGTTATATACCGCGACCGAAATAGCTTTCTTTGCATCATCCTGCCCTATGAGATACTGATCGAGCTGTCTTTTAATTTCAGCGGGATTCGGTACTTCATCTATCACATCCTTAACAGCTTCTTCTTCCCTGCCCTCGTCTGCTCCGTATTCGCTGTCAAGCAGATCCGCACAGAGATCTATGCATTCATTACAAATGTATACATTAGGTCCGGATATCAGCCTTAAAACTTCATCTTCACTTTTACCGCAAAAAGAACATCTTATCTTCTTGTTTATCTCATCTGCCATTTTTGCTCCCTGTTACTTCCTGTTAAGTACTTCATCTATGATACCGTACTCCTTGGCTTCCTGCGAAGTCATGAAATAGTCTCTTTCGACATCCCTTGCGACTACTTCCAGCGGTTTACCGGTATTTTCTGCAAGTATCCTGGCTAAATTATCTTTTATCCTCAGCAGCCACTCAGTGTGCAGACGGATATCAGTAGCCTGTCCCTGCACTCCGCCTGAAGGCTGGTGTATCATTATCTCGCTGTTTGGAAGAGCATATCTCTTTCCTTTCTTGCCTGCTGCAAGAAGGAATGCTCCCATGCTTGCAGCAAGGCCCACGCACATCGTTGACACGTCACATTTAACAAGCTGCATGGTGTCATAGATGGCGAAACCTGCAGATACTGACCCTCCCGGGCTGTTGATATACAGCTTTATGTCTTTTTCAGGATCTTCGTGTTCCAGAAAAAGCATCTGCGCTATTATTATGCTGGCAGCATCATCCGTCACTTCATCTCCGAGAAATATGATCCTGTCTTTCAGTAATCTTGAAAAAATGTCATATGACCTTTCTCCGCGGCTTGACTGCTCTATCACATATGGTATCGTATTCATTTTAGTGTCCCTCCACAGACAACTTCAAATGAGCCAGAAGTTAAACTTCCTTAACCGGCTCCGATTTCTTCTTTGGAGCTGCTTTCTTCTTTGGCTCAGCCTTTGGTTCTTCGGCTGGTTCTTTTGCTTCTTTCTTAGCTTTCTTTTCCTTTATTTCCTTTACCTTCTTGCTGTTTGCATATATAAATTCCACAGTTTTTTCATCAGCCAGCTTGTCAGTATAGTATTTTGTATAGTCTCCGATGGCTTTCTTGATCTCTTCGACTTCCATTTTATACTGTTCAGCTTCCTTCTTGAGTTCAGCTTCGATCTCCTCTGCTGTTACAGTGATGTTTTCCGCTTTCTTTACCGCTTCGATCACAAGGTTTCTTATGACCATCCTTTTGGCCTGTTCTTTATACTGTTCCCGTATATCTTCCATCTTCATTCCGGTGTACTGCATATACTGCTCAAGCGTATAGCCGCTGTACTGCATTTCCATCTTCATGTTTTCGATGATCTTGTCTGTTGCATCCTCTGTCATTCCCTTCGGAACATCCGCTTTAGCATTCTCGCATGCTGACATCAGGGCTTTATTGCGCATAGTGTCTTCTGCCTTCTTCTGTTTGTCAGCCTCGAGCTTCTTTTTCTTATCCGCTTTAAATTCATCAACACTATTAAATTCGCTTATATCCTTTATGAATTCATCATCAACAGCAGGTATTTCCTTTACCTTTATCTCATGAAGATTTACCCTGAACACTGCGGCTTTGCCTTTCAATGATTCTTCATGGTATTCTTCCGGGAACTTGACCGAAACATCGAATTCCTCACCGGTCTTATGCCCGATGATCTGATCTTCAAATCCTGGTATGAATGAACCGGAACCGATCACAAGCTCATGATTCGTTGCTGCTCCGCCTTCGAACTTAACGCCGTCGACCGACCCGTCATAATCGATTATGACTATGTCTTTATCCATTACGGCACGGTCATCTACGCTTATCATCCTCGAGTTCTTTTCAGCTTCCTTATTCAGGGCTTCATCCACATCGCCTTCTGTTACAGCAGCGTCAACGATCTCAACTTCAACACCTTTATACTGTCCAAGCTCAACTTCAGGTTTCACATCGACTTTGATAGTAAATGTGACTCCTTTATCGTCAGTGAAATCCTTAAGATCGACATTCGGATAATCGACTACATCAAGACCGAGGTCTTTGACTGCCTTTGGGTATTCAGAGTTTAAAGCAAGATCCATCGCTGTATCAAAGAAGACCCCTTTCCCGTATATGCGTTCAACAAGATACTGTGGGGCTTTGCCTTTTCTGAAT
>JBAYNV010000195.1:0-3808 GCA_041678685.1 Clostridia bacterium | reverse complement strand
GGGAACAGGAAACTGCCATGTATATATAGACAGAGAATACAATGAAAAATATGCAAAGGATATAACCGTGAACTCCAAATGCTCAAGGCCGGGAGTATGCAATGCGATAGAGACTCTGCTTGTGCATAAGGATATATATAAGAAGATCCTGCCTGTCATATGGGAAGGCCTGAAAGAATACGATGTATTGATCAGGGGAGATGAAAGGACCAGGGAGATACTGGATTTTGCTGAACCGGCTACCGAGGAAGACTGGGCAACGGAATATCTTGATTTCATTTTGGCGGTCAGGGTGGTAGACAGTATTGATGAAGCGATCGGCCACATAAACAAATATGGGACTAAGCATTCTGAATGCATAATCACAGATATAGAAGAGAGTAAGATAAGATTCAGAAATGAAATTGACGCGGCATGCGTTTATGTGAATGCATCCACCAGATTTACCGATGGCGGGGTATTCGGATCAGGCGCAGAGATAGGTATAAGTACACAGAAGCTCCATGCAAGAGGGCCGATGGGTGCAAGAGAAATAACCACATATAAATATATTATTGACGGTGAAGGTCAGATCAGATAGTAATACTATCTTCATTGAATATTATCTCTAGTGCTCCAGTAAGATCAGGGGAATAAAATTTTACCTGTTCGACACGGGGTTTCCTTATGAGGACAGCATTTATGCCGACGGCTTCAGCCCCTCTTATATCAGCGTCGATGCTGTCTCCGACCATCCATACGGTTTTGGGATGATCTGCGATCTCAAGACCGATCTCAAAGATCTTAGGGTTAGGTTTTTCGTAACCCACATTGGCTGATGATATACAGACATCGACATATTCCATCAGCCCAAGACATTTTGCCATATATGGAAGTTCAGGTATGTGATTTGACAGGATGACATTCCTGTATCCTGCTTCTTTTGCCTTTTTGAGAGTATCCAGCGTGTCATCATAAAGTTTGTAAACAGATGGATCCGCTATATGCTTCCTTGCTTCTTTTGCATATATACACGCTTTCCCCTCAGGGATCCCGTTCATGACGAAAGCATATTCGAATATGCTGTATATCTTCTGCCACCATGCTTCAGGATCTTTAAATTCCAGATAATCCTTTTCAGGTTCCTGCCATGGGAAACCCGAATCAAGCCATGGAAACAGATCATCATCCATCACATTTATTCCCTTTTCGTTCTCATCCAGTACCTTTTTCAAACATGTTGTAAAGTATCGCGGGCTGCCTGCAAGAGTGTTGTGAAAATCCCAGAAAATCACTTTCGACATATTATCTCCTCCATCAGTATGAATCAACGGCTAATTCCGGGAATTCATTTAAGTAAGGCCTCAGATCCTCTTCATACCTGATCGTTTTACCGTCCAGCTCAAAAGGTCTGTTTATCCTGAACATCTGGCCAAAATCATATATCGTGGTAAATATCGGGTCGCATGCAAAAGGTGAAGATATTCCCGCAAACGGATGCCAGCCCTCCGTTTTGGATATCTGATACAGGAACGGTTTCATCATATCCATATTTTCACCGCCTATATATTCCCTTACAAAGATCCCTCCCTTATCATGCTTTACGCAGTCTGCATATGATACGGCAAGACCGTCTTTTAAAAGCACATATGTCGTTTTAAGTTCATTTTTCACCCACAAGTCATAATATTCATCTGTTCTCTTATACACAGGGCAAAGCAAAGAGGCGTATGTCCTCCACAGTCTTTTTATGCTTTCGAAATCGCTCCCTGTCATTTTGCGTATTTCATATCCCTCTGGCAGTTCACATGCAGGAAGGCTGTATACTTTAAAGTATGAAGGTACGGAAAACCAACCGAATCTTGAGTAATGATGGTTTGTACCCGTGCCAAGCATGGATAACGGCATATCATGCTTATCCATGTATCCTATCGCCATTTCCAGAAGGACCCCGCTCAGTCCCTGCCCTCTGTGGGTACCGGCCGTGCATACTTCGCCTATACCGCCTATCCTGATACATTTATCGCGTATAAGGAGCTCTCTTGTGAATACCCTTACCGAACTTTTTATTTCCCCGTTCTCGACCGCAACGAATATTCCGTTTATATCCCTGTACGGGTCATTCATGTAGTGTCTCATGAAATATGGCTCGCCGACAGGGAAGACGCTTCCGCAGAAGGTTGTCCACTGTTTGAGTTCCTGCTCTTTTAAAACCCGAAATTCCATGCCGCCTCCTAATATTTCCCGTATGTTTTTGCTGTTTCGATCATTGCAAATATATTCTCGTCAGGCGTGTCACGTCCGCACTGGTCTCCGGTGGAAAGTATGAATCTTCCGCCTTTCGCTCCGTCATCGATAGCTTTCTTGCTTGCATCTATTACATCCTTCACTGACCCTCTTAACATCACTTCAGTGGTATGCAGATTTCCTTTTAATACTATCCTGTCACCGTAAAGTCTCTTCAGTTCTTTAAGATCGCAGTCTCCCATGGGAGGGATCTCCAGTGGATCTATGACTGTAAGATCGGTTTCTTCTACACACATCTTTATAAGCGCGGTTTCAGGCCCGCAGGAATGCACATGCGAAGGGATCCCGGCTTGTTTACACAGCTTTGTCACCATCTTCACAATAGGCAGGGACAATTCCCTGAATATATCGGGAGTCTGAAATATGAGGGAACCGGATCCGCCGGTCCCTATGAAATCCGGTTTGTATTTCAATGACATGAGTTTATGAAAACGCTTTTCATAATATTCCATGAGTTCGTCTCTTCTTCTGTAATACTTATACGGGTCATCATAAAAATCCAATACCTGGTCCGCATTCTTTATGACCAGCGATGTCCCGCAGGTGATGCCGACAAGGCCATGATCCCCCATTTCTTCCTTGACCCATTTTAAAAGTTCCTCACCGGTCGGCCATTGTGTCACATCCTTTATCTCTTCATAATGATCAGGTACCAAAGGAAGGTGCAGAAGATTGGGGTGGACTCCCCATGAAGGAGGATTCATCCTGTGATAAACATCTACGACAGTATCCCATACCTTATTGCCTTTTTCCATCCTGTATTTCTGTGTGACTATATCATTATCGTCCTTATGAACGATCACTTCAGTCCATGTGTGATCGAATTCACCGAGCTCCTCAAACTGTATATTGGCAAAACCGTCCATAAGCGAATCGAAGCCGAAGTACTTGACGCTGTCAAGGTATGCCTTCCACTTCGGGATCCTCTGATAAAGGTATATATCCCAGTAAGGAAGCCCGGTTCTTCGGATAGGTATCATCTGTGATATATCCGGAGCTACCGGAACGTGATCGGGTATTTCACCTCTTAATACCGTAAAAAGTCTTTCTCTTGAATTCATGAACACCTCATAAGCTACATATTGCTGCCTTATTTGCCATTATACAACAAAAGAATAAAATGATGAATAGCAATCAGCGGACACTGCTTATTATGATATAATGAAAAAGCATGAACAGGTCAGTATCGTTCTCTTCATGCATTCAAATATATTGGGGGTTTATATATGAAAACATATCCTAAAGATAAGGTGAACGTGGCATTTATCGGAGTAAGCAAAAGAGGCCTCGGGCTTTTGAATATGGTGCTCGATTCCATGGAGGATGTAAACATAACAGCGGTCTGTGATCTTTATGCTGACAGAGTAGATGAGGCAAAGAAAGCCGTTACAGACAAAAGAGGGACAGTGCCGTTTGCTACACAGGATTACAGGGAGATACTGAAAAGGGATGATGTTGACGCGGTCATCACGCCCTCATCATGGGAATCGCATCTTGATATAGTGATAAACGCTATGAACGC
>JBAYNV010000194.1:0-3810 GCA_041678685.1 Clostridia bacterium | reverse complement strand
GATGTCTCTTGGGGTTAAAAGACGCCAGGTCTTCATGCACATACTTGTCTCTGTAATGTGTGTTGTCATCATATCCAGTCTTGGAGGAGGAGCTGTTGGGTACTTCATGTATGATGACATAGTGGGAAGGATATATGAGGAAGCCAAGGCAGAGAACGTGAACCTTGAATTCAGCAGTTACAAGACGGAAACAACTATCTCAGGGACATATGATTCATCGATCATAGAAAACTTTGATCTGAAGAGATCGCCAGACACGGTCATACTGATAGGAGGCATACAGCTTACGGTGCTGTCTATAGCAGCTGTCATAATGGCCAGAGAGTATTCGAAGATGGAACCTCTTGTCCTGATAAAGGGACTAAGCCGTAAAGGGAGAAAGAATCAGTAAAGATGCAGGAGCAGCCTGATATATCTACTTTAATAGCAGCGTCAGCTGTTGCTTATTAACCGCTTCCTGCTTCTTCATAACATCGGTAGCCTTCCTGACGGAGTCATATTTATCAAAGCTTTGGTCTATGGCATTCTTTAAAGCATCTTCGGTCACATCATCAAGTTCGAGGCATGCAGGGTTTTCTATGCATTCCATGAACCCTGTTACTTTCATGTCATACGACAGGCCAACGACAGGGACATAGTTGGCGGCTGCGAATATGAGCGCATGAAGCCTCATTGCTATTACAAGGTCCATTTTAGATATGAAAGCTATTGTCTGATTTGTAGGATATCGCTTATGAAGTATGTAACACGGTGTCTGCATGTACTCTTGGACCTTCTCTGAAATACTGAGGTCTTTTGGATATTCCATCGGAAGAAAAACAGGCGTCAGCCCATATCTGTCATAAGCATATTTGCATGCGGCTGCTATATCACTGTATCTGCTGAAGTCTTTCCAGCTTCGAAGTGCCACGCAAAGATATCTGCCTGAGTAAGGAATGTTCTCGGAAACGAATATCTTTCTTGTGTCATCCTCGCGTGCCATAAGATTGATCGCAGGGTCGGAAGATAAGAATATTGCAGGTTTTTTCACCTCGAGGCTTTGAAGTTCTTCTTTGGAAACATTATCTCTGACTGTTATCACATCGACATACCTGTCTATGACTTTCCCTGAAAGCCACCGGTTTATCGGCCTGGATACAGGTCCTATCCCGCATCCGAACATTATCACTTTGCAACCCAGTTTTTTTGCCAGGTATAAGGTGAACAGATAGAAATACAGAGAACGTGATGAAGTGACATCCTGTATTAGGCTGCCGCCGCCGCTGACAAAGAGTTTGGATCTTTTAAGCTCACGGAGGAGCTTTAACACGTTGAATGTGTACATCGTCTGGACTCTGTCGATCGCACGTTCTTTCTTCGGTCTGAGTGTCATCACGCATATGTTCATGTCATCATCAATCTCCCTCATCTTTTCGATGGTGGTATATTTGATGGCATCATCACCGGCATTTCCTTTTCCGTATGCTCCGCATATGATAACGCCGTTACGGCCTGTTTCGTTGAATCTTTTCCGTATAAGCGTATATATCTTTTCCTGTCTCTGCCTCATAGCTTCAAGTGAGAAGTTAGCCTTAGTATGAGCATAGACTGCTTTTTGCATCTGCTCTCTTTTTTCCCTGTCTGCGGCGATCTCGGCAAGATACTGCGCCAATGTCACATGATCTTTTGGCTCGAATATATATCCTGTCACATTGTTCTCTATCAAAGACGAGGCACCGCCGACATTACTTGATATAGGGATTGCGCCTGCTCTTATGCCTTCGGTAAGCGAATATGGGAATGTTTCGCTCAAAGAGGATATCACGTCTATATCTATGGATGAAAAGAAGCTGTCAACATCCGTTATCCAGCCTATGAAATGCACTCTTTGTGAAACCCCAAGAGTTTCACAAAGATTTATAAGTGATTTTTTATCTTCGCCTTCTCCTGCGATCATGAGTCTTAATGACGGTGCTTTTTTGTATGCTTCGGCAAATCCTCTTATGAGGGTCTGGACGTCTTTAACTTTCGTTAGACGTGCGGCTATGCCTACGATAACATCGTCTTTATCATATGGTATGTCATATGACTCCAGATAACTTTTCCGTGAAACGGCACTGACAGGTTTTTCAAAATCGATCCCATTGTATATGGAGAACATATTATATGCGAGATATCCTCTTCCTATAAGCGTGCGGGCGAATTCCTCCGTGACGGCTATATGGTATCTTATGATCTTCAGTGCGAATGTATTGAAAGTGCCAAGCGTGATCTGCTTGAATATGTTATGCATATAGTCTTTGCGGTAATCGCTGTGCATGGTCGTAGTGACACATGCATTCCTGTGCTTTTTAAGGAACAGGCCCATCAGGTTCGCTTTTGCTCCGTGGCAGTGCACTATGTCAGGCTTGAACTCATCATATATCTCATACAGCTGTTTTATGTCGTGAGGCAGAAATCTGTGTTTTATTTCCACAACATCTATTCCGGCTTCCTTTGCGCTTTTTGCAAATTCACCGTAACGGAAGGATATGAGCTTTACCTGGTTTGTGCGGGACAGTTCCGAGGCCAGAGATATTATATGGGTCTTTGCTCCCCCTATATCCCCGCCTCCCGCAAGATGCATTACTTTCATGAACACCTCATTTCAGGTTTTCCGGATTTAAGCATTTGAGTTCATCAAGTACGAAAATACCGTCTTTACGAATCAAAACATCGTCGAACCATATTTCACCTCCGCCGTAAGCGGGTGTCTGTATGTTTACCATATCCCAGTGTATCGCAGAATCGTTTCCGTTAGGCGCTTCCTCATAACATGCGCCCGGCGTGAAGTGGAAGGAACCGCATATCTTTTCATCGAACAGGGTATCTTTCATTGGATCAAGTATATATGGGTTCACGCCGATGGCAAATTCGCCGACATATCTTGCTCCTTCATCGGTATCAAGGATACTGTTGAGTTCATCCGTGAAGTTGGCTGTTGCCTCTGTTATCTTGCCCTCTTTAAACTTCAGGCATACATTTTCGAATGTCTTTCCGCGGCTTACGGTAGGCGTATTGTATGTGAGTATTCCGTTTATGCTGTTTCTTACAGGTGCCGTAAACACTTCACCGTCAGGAATGTTCATTTCACCGGCGCACTTTATTGCCGGTATGTCTTTTATTGAGAATGTAAGGTCTGTTCCTTTTCCAAGGAGATGTACCTTATCCGTCTTATTCATCAGTGTGACCAGACTGTCCATGGCTTTGCTCATTTTTGCGTAATCCAATGTGCATACCCTGTAATAGAAATCGGTGAATGTTTCCGTATCCATACCGCCAAGCTGAGCCATCGATTCATTGGGATATCTGAGCACGCACCATTTCGTATGGTTGACCCTCTGATCAAAGGAAGGTTTCAGTATACGGGATATAAGGGATGTTTTTTCACCCGGTACTTTCTTCGATTCGTAGATGTTCCTGCTCGAGCGTATGGAGATGTATGCATTCATCTGTTTCATGAAAGCAAGATCCCTGTCATTCATGATCGTAAGCTGTTCCTCTGTGACAGACCTGGATATTTCTGCGGAAAGTCTCTCGCCGGTGACCTGTATGAACGGAAGGCCTCCCGCTTCATATGCTTTGCGTATAAGCTTAAGCGCAAGGTCATTATCTGTTTCATAGACGCATATCAGTACTTTCTCGCCTTTTTGTATCCTGCATGAGTAATTGATCAGTATGTCCGCAAGTTTTTCATTTCTCAGATCTTTCATTTTTTCTGCTCCAGTCTTTAAAGTAGTGATAAACAGTATTCTTTGTATATATTATATCAGAAGGCAGGGAATAATCGTG
>JBAYNV010000193.1:0-3815 GCA_041678685.1 Clostridia bacterium | reverse complement strand
TGTCTATGAATACCGATCTGGCAAGCCTTACAGCCTGAAAACGGTATCTGAGCATATTTCCTATGTTCGACAGTCCCGTTCCGAAGTTGTCGATCGTAATGCTGAATCCTTTTTCATTCAGGAATTTTATATTATTCATAAGGACTTCATGTGATACCGATATGATACTTGCAGGAATATCGAAATATATGAATTTGGGATCTGTGCCGTACTTATTAAGTATGCGCATCGTATTATCCGGGAATCTGTTCTGCATGAGTTCCATTGCAGACAGGTTTATACATATGCCCTGAAAATCCGGACATCTGTCCAGTGAGTATTTGTCTATGAATCTGCACACCTCCTCAAGAATGAATGCGCCTATTATTATTATCGTGCCGTTGTGCTCTGTTATGGATATGAACTCCCGGTGACTGATCTCCAGACCGTTACGGTAACTTACGACGGCTTTTGCACTGTTGAATGCCTTTTTCCCGACCGCATAGATGGGCTGGAAATTGACTGCAAGATCATTATCAGCAATGGCTCTTTGAAGATCAGACCCAATATTTATCGTTTTCATCGCCAGGGTAAAATCAGATGGTCCCATCTTTACCACAGAACCAATGCCTTTTTCCCTGGTCTTTGCCATAAGCTTGTCTAGTACTGTCATCAGATTTTCCTCTGTGATATCAACAGTAATACCGGCTGCATGATATATGCATGCCGTATGGGTTATCTCAACGCCGTTTGCTGTCCAGGGCATTTTCATTCTGTTGCTTATACGTTCAGCAAGATCCTCACAGTCGCTGTCCGTTTCCGACATGATAATAAAACGATCCCATGGGATATAGAACAGCTGCGCATCTTTTATATTTTCATTCAGGAACAGCGTGATGTTTTTAAGATCGCTTATTATCGCGCTTACTCCGAAAATATTCATTGAGGAAAGTACTTCATCTATCGCCAGATACACCAGGTTGATACTCTTTTTCCGCTCGCGCCGGTCGCAGATATACAGTTTTAAAGCAGACTCATTCAGCGCTCCTGTCATTCCGTTTAGCATGGTATCGGGGTTCTGAAGCGAAAGGTACAGTATGACGATGGATAATGCTATACCTGCTCCGATGACCGGATATTTGGGAAATGCATTCTGCCCTATGAGAGAAATTATGTAAACGGCTGTGGAAAATGCTATCGCTTTTATCTGTACTTTGCTGTAATTCTTTTTCCATAAGAAAACCGAAACAAAAGCAAAAGCAGGATATATGTATATGTTTACTTCTGTGAATACATTCAGTATTCCTTTAACAAAAGCTCCTGATCCGTCAAAATAGTAGATCATATCATTGAACTGGTTTATGCAGAGAAACACAAATGCGATCATCATGGGTATAAGGGGAAAGAATATGTGTATTCTTTTTATTTTCTTCGGAGCGTTTGCAAGACTCATAACATACAGAAACATTGCCACAGGATAAAGCAGTTCGAGGATATAAAAGTCGAAATGAAGGAATGTATTCAGCCATACTGCGACTGAATAGCTGTAATAACGTGTGAAGGTAGTTGCTATATCAAACAATATATATCCAGTACCGGTAGTTAGAAAAAGCGCGAAAGACATATTCTGCCTGCAGGATAGCCTGTACTTGCTGAAGAAATGTATTATCACTGTCATCAGAAATAATAAGGAACATATTTCGATATATACTGTATTTTGCAAAAATACCCCCGTCAAAACTGATTTTCATTCTACAGCAAACAGGGAGGTATGGCAATCAGCGCTATCTGCAAATGTATGAATATTCATAGACGTTTTCGGTATTCTCACTGAATATACCTAAGAGACCCTCTGTGACAGCTACTGTACCGTCATCTTTAACAAACACCGCTTCGAAACCGTCATTGCTTTTCCACACTTCAACAGCCTTTTCATAACCGAGCACGTACAGAGCCGTTGAAAGACAGTCAGCATATGTACCGTCTTTAGCTATCACCGTTACAGATAGCAGGCCGTTATTTACAGGATATCCGGTTTTTGGATCCAGTATATGATGATAAGTCACGCCGTCTTCTATGAAGTATCTTTGATATGCGCCTGATGTTATGACTGCACAGTCAGTCGCTGCGATGCTGCCGACGGTGGAAGAATCATCGGCCGGATCCTGTATGCCTATTTTCCAGAGGCTTCCGTCAGGCTTTTTCCCGAACAGCTGTATATTCCCGCCAAGAGAAAGAAGGCCTCCGGTCATGCCCGCATCCTGCAATTTGTCAGCTATGTACTGTCCCGTATATCCTTTTGCTACGGCTCCAAGATCCAAGGCCATACCCTCAGTGATCTTTACTGTATCACCGCTTACGTCTATATCCCTGTAATCGACCAGATCCAGAAGGGAAGTTAAAACATCCTTCGAAGGAACGGTATATTCGCCCTGTGAGAAACCCCATGCTTTTACTATAGGGTATATGGATATATCAAGCGCACCGCCTGTTATGACTGATACTTTTTTTGCGACCGTTATCTGGTCTGTAACATGGCTCGAGACCTGTGTTTCGTTACCCTTGCTGTTATTTATCCTGTATATATCGCTTCCCAAAAGATTCACTGACAGAAGATCCTCCATGGCTTTCACATCTTCATACGCCTTATATATCTCATCTTTTGCGTTGCTTCCGTAAACGGAAAAAGACATCACAGTGTCCATCGCTATGAATGTCGTGTTATACATGCCATTTGTTTTTGAGATTATAAGATCACCGTGATCAGGGGTTTCGCACCCGGACAGTAAGGAGATAAAAAGAAGCATCACTGCTATCCCTGAAATATATGCATATGTTGACTTTCTCATCACTTTGATCCTTTGGATCTTAAATAATATGAACTATCCTTTTATTGTACCGTCAGGATTGAATAAAGGCAGAGCGGCAAGATATTTTATATCCGTTCTGCTTATCGCATCTCCTTCAGCCAGTACCGCCATCTTTCCGGCTACTGTGCCGCCTGCTTTAAGTACAAGCTCTTCAACGGCTTTCAGCGATCCGCCTGTGGAAATGACGTCATCAACTATAAGTATGCGTTTGCCTTTCATGAATTCAGCATCAGCGGCATCAAGATACAGTTTCTGCGATCCGGCAGTGGTGATAGATTTGAGCTCGACTTCAAATACGCCTGTCATATACAGTTTGGGAGCTTTTCTTGCAAGAAAATATTTATTGTTTCCGCTCTGCCTGCTCATCTCATGGACTATCGGGATCCCCTTTGATTCAGCAGTGATGACATAATCATATTCCGGAGCGATCTCCAGAAGTTTTTTTGCGCAATGTACAGTCAGCTCTATGTCGCCAAATACCACGAAAGCCCCGATATACAGGTTATCTGTTACTCTGCAAAGAGGAAGCGATCTTTTGAGTCCGGCGATGTCTATATCATAATATTTCATAATATCTGTATCCTTTCAATACTTCTCTTGAGTTAATTATACATCACAAAGATTCCCAGGTGAATAGAAGAGATGCAAAAATGTCGATCGAAGTGAATTTCCAAAATTTACACCTTGAAAATGTGAAAATCAGTGATATAATATTTACCACATTAAGCCGGCAAGGGTAAAACCTTTTTCTTAGCCGGATATGTCTTTGAAAGATCGGATATCAGCGTTCTGTTTGATTGATGATCTTTCTTCTTATCTATCATTTTTTCTTTGATATTGCGTATTTGAATGTTTATTGATTGTGCTTATCATATGTAGTAGAATGATTCATATAAAGAAATATATTTTTTGGGAGGATATTATGGCTGAGAAAAAGAAAAATAATATTTTAACAGAATTCAAAAC
>JBAYNV010000192.1:0-3834 GCA_041678685.1 Clostridia bacterium | reverse complement strand
GGTGGTGGGACTTGAACCCACACATAGTTGTCTATACTGGATTTTGAGTCCAGCGCGTCTGCCATTTCACCACACCGGCAGGTTCTTAGATATATTAACATACTAAAAAGGGTGAATGCAACAGATTTGACAAATTAGTTCCATATTTCTCTTAATTGTATATAATGATGGCAGGAGGTATCAGAATGAAAAAACTACTCGTTGTCGTCGATTACCAGAATGATTTCATCAAAGGCGGTTTAGCTTTTCCCCAGGCTGTCGCTCTTGAAAATGGATTATGCGATATTATAAAAAAATATGTATCTGACGGTAACGAAGTCGTATTCACAATGGATACTCACCAGAAAGACTATCTTTCCACTTATGAAGGAAAGCATCTTCCGGTTGAACACTGTATTTCCGGTACTGAGGGATGGGAACTGTACGGAAAAGTAAAAAAGCTGTTTGACAAGGGTAACTTCAAGATATTCAAAAAGAGTACTTTCGGATCGTTTGATCTTGCGGAATATGTAAAGAAATCAGGCTTCCATCAAATAGAGTTCGTAGGAATAATCACATATATTTGCGTTTTATCAAATGTTCTTATCTGTAAAGCCGCATGCCCTGAGGCTGAGGTGGCTGTATATAGAAAACTTGTGGCAAGTCCGGATAATGAACTGAATGATAAGACTCTTGATGTGTTAAGATCTACAATGATAGTTATTAAAGATGAGGTGTAAAAGAAGAAAATGATAAAACTAAATTATACAATGTGCTGTGACTTCTATGAACTGACTATGGCAAACGGCTACTTTAAAACAGGTTATAAGGATAAAGTGTGTTATTTCGATGTTTTTTACAGAAGCAATCCGGATAACGGGGGATTTGCAATAGCATGCGGCCTTGATCAGGTCATAGACTATATAAAGGATCTTCATTTCTTTAATGAAGACATAGAGTTCCTGAGAAATAAAGGCGGATTCGACGAAGGATTTCTTGAATACCTTAAGACATTCAGATTCAACGGTGATATATATGCTGTTCCTGAAGGCACTGTGGTTTTCCCTCAGGAACCTTTGCTGACAGTAAGAGCAAAAGCCATAGAGGCTCAGCTTGTTGAAACGTTCATATTGCTGACATTGAATCATCAGTCACTTATAGCCACAAAAGCCAACAGAATAGTAAGGGCTGCGAAAGGAAGACCTGTTATGGAGTTTGGCACGAGACGGGCTCAGGGAGCGTCAGCTGCTATCTTAGGTGCAAGAGCAGCATATATAGGAGGAGCAGTCGGTACAGCATGCACAATATCGGAACAATTACATACAGTACCTGCATTAGGCACTATGGCACATTCATGGATACAGATGTTTCCAAGCGAATATGAAGCATTTAAAACTTATGCAGAAATAAATCCGAATAACTGTACGCTTCTTGTTGATACTTACAATGTACTAAAAAGCGGAGTACCGAACGCGATAAGGGTATTTAAAGAATTAGGTATCGCAAAATGCGCGATCAGACTGGATTCCGGAGATATAACATATCTGTCAAAGAAAGCAAGGACAATGCTTGATGAAGCTGGTTATGCAAATTGTAAGATAGTTGCATCCAATTCACTGGATGAACACATTATTCGCGATATATTGAACCAGGGAGCTCAGGTGGATTCATTCGGAGTGGGAGAGAGGCTTATAACATCTGAAAGCGATCCTGTGTTTGGCGGGGTATATAAGCTTGTGGCGATCGAGGATGAAAAGGGCAACATAATCCCTAAAATCAAGATAAGTGAGAATCCCAGTAAGATCACGACTCCTCATTTTAAAAAGGTATACAGATTATACTGTAACGATATGAAAAAAGCTGAAGCAGACATCATCTGTGTCCATGATGAAGTGATCGATGACAGTAAACCTATCACCATATTCGATCCTGATTACACATGGAAGAAAAAAACATATGAGAATTATACCGTTAAGGAACTGCTTGTCCCGATTTTTAGGAACGGTGAATGTATATATGAACGTCCTTCGGTAAAGTCAATCAAAAAGTACTGTGAGAAACAGATCGCTGAGCAATGGGATGAAGTCAAGCGTTTTGATAATCCTCATAACTATTATGTGGATCTTTCGGATAAATTGTGGACGATAAAGCAGGATATGCTGAAAACTGAGCAGCGCTAAAGATATTTCTGTTGACATGATATTTTTTTATTGTATAATCGCCTTATGTAGAATGGGAGGACGGTAGGGTTATGGTAGTTAAAATTATCATTATGGCAGTGTATATCTGCATCTTAGTAGCGGTAGGGATCATAAGCAGAAAAAAAGTCAACAGTGTTGATGATTTTTTGTTGGGTGGAAGAAAAATGGGTGCATGGCTTTCTGCCATGGCATATGGAACGACCTATTTCAGTGCAGTCATATTTATCGGATATGCCGGCGGAATTGGCTGGGAAATGGGGACATCCGCTATTTGGATCGGTGTAGGAAATGCTTTGTTCGGCAGCTTTCTGGCATGGAAGGTATTAGCAAAGAGAACCAGGGAAATAACTGTAAAACTGAATGCATCCACTATGCCTGAATTTTTTCAGAAGAGATATAATTCTCAGGGTATAAAGATCTTTGCAGCATTGATCACTTTCATATTCCTTGTTCCTTATACATCATCTGTATACAAAGGTTTGGGCTATATGTTTGCAAAAATGTTTGATTTCCAGATAACGCAGAACCAGGCATATATAATATGTGTTTTGATAATGGGTGTATTTACACTTGCATATCTTGTTCTTGGCGGATATGTCGCATCTGCATGGAATGATCTTATACAGGGGATAATAATGCTTGTCGGTATAGTCGCTATAGTGATATCGGTAGTGGCTTCACCGGAAGTAAGCGGTCTTTCAAACGGTATCGAAGCGTTGAAAGAGATACAGCCCGAACTTGGCACTCTTATAGGTCCGGATCCGATGAAACTTATTTCTCTGATTTTACTTACTAGCTTTGGAGTCTGGGGTTTACCTCAGATGGTACATAAATATTATGCAATAAAAAGCAATGAATCTATAAAAGCCGGAACCATAATTGCAACCGCATTTGCTCTGATCGTAGGAGTAGGAGCATATTTCACAGGTTCATGGGGAAGGCTGTTCTTTGATCAGATACCCAATGGTGCAGCTGATACTATAATGCCGGAGATGCTCGCATCTACATTATCTGATCCTCTTATAGGAATATTTATGGTGCTTATATTCTCAGCATCGATGTCTACTCTTTCATCTTTAGTATTGGTTTCGAGTTCCGCTATATCTGTGGATCTTGTAAAAGGATATATAAAAAAGGATATGACCGACAAGAAACAGATGTTATTGATGAGATTATGCTGTATAATATTTGTTGCTATATCTGTCGTTATAGCATTAACGAACAATGCCACGATAATCACCCTGATGAATCTGTCATGGGGGACATTGGCAGGATGCTTTATGGGACCTTATCTCTTGGGTATATACTCAAAGAGAACAAATAAAGCTGCTGCATGGACTGGAATGCTGGCAGGCTTTGCGACTATGATGACACTTGTAATTATTAACGGCATTTCTTATTCTACAATAGGCGGATGTATTTCGATGGCAGTATCCGTAGTCGTGACATTAGTCGCTACCTTATTCGTGAAAAAGAATGTCAAACAACCAGTGAGGTAGAGGATGACAAAAAAGTTGATGCTTGCGAACGAAGCTGTCGCAAGAGGATTGTATGAAGCCGGTGTCACAGTGGTCTCATCATATCCGGGAACTCCAAGTACGGAAATAACCGAAACAGCAGTTCAGTACGAAGAAATAAATTGTGAATGGGCACC
>JBAYNV010000191.1:0-3887 GCA_041678685.1 Clostridia bacterium | reverse complement strand
GGAACTCATCAACTATCACATATCTGATATCGTCGTATGATTTTCTAAACCCAAGCAGAAATCTTAAATATATGATCGGAGCGATATCTTCGTAGTTAATATAACCATTCTTCAATCTGCTCAAATATCTGTCTTTCATTTCCTTAGTATAGCATCTCCCAAGGAATGCACTGTAAAGAAACTCAAAATCAGTCGTGACAGCTTCATCGACCATGTCATATATCTTCTGGCAGCTTTCTTTGAGTATCATATGGCCTCTTGCCATATCAATTTCGTCCAGCTTGACCTGTCTTACATATTCCACTCGTAAAGCCCTTATTATGGTCAGTATGCGTGATAACATGATATTCTTTATCTTGGACAACCTTGTGATAACATCATTGAATGAATACTCTCTGAAGAATAGCTGTTCATACTCATTTTTACTCATGATCATATTTCCGTTTATTGCAAGATCCTCGAATTCATAACCGCTGTTTGCGATATCCTGAGCAAATACTTCCAGTCTTTTTGCAAAGGCAACCGAATATTTCGTCTTTAAGTCGTTTTTATCAACATACTCATTGCTCTGAAGCAGATCCTCCATTTCCCGATATCCTGTCAGTAATACATACTTCTCTGCAAGCAATTCCTTTGCCAGAAGATAGAAAGTGGACATAGCGACATTTTCCTCGCCAAGTTCTGGAAGGACTTCCGAAACATAATCAATGAAAGTCTCATTAGGTGAAAATATGATGATCTGGTTATGATTTAATTCATTCTTGTATTTATACATCAACCAGGCAGCTCTATGAAGTGCGATCGAGGTTTTTCCACATCCCGCAGGTCCTTCGACTATTATAATATTCGAAGTGCTCCTTATAGCCTGATTCTGTTCTTTTTGTATGGTCTCCACTATATTCCCCATCTTTGAATCCTTACTGTGACTCAATATTTCTTTAAGGATGGAATCATCTATTTTTATTGAGGATTCAAACATGGATACGATCTTGTTGTAAAAAATCTCATACTGCCTTTTTTTTGATATCAATCCACTTATGATGCCGTCGGGAGCTTCATAATTAACATTTCCTATTTCATTTTCATAGAACAGACTGCATATATTTGCACGCCAGTCATAGACGAGATATCCACCGTCATTATCTATGAAACTGCATTTACCTATGTATATGCTCTCTGATTCCGGTTCAGTCTCTTCTTTAAAATCAATTCTGCCAAAATAGAGATCCCTTTTAAGAAGCATCATTCTGTTGGCTTCGCGCTTTATACTCTCGACATTTGCAGTATTTGTCTTTATCATATCAAGATAAGGCATATTCTCTATAGCATCGCCAAAATCAACAAGATCCCTCTTACCCTGATCCCACATTTCGATATTGCTGTTTTTAAGCTTTTGGATGTTTTCGTTTAAAGAGATATCCAGATCATAGATCCTGGATTCAAGCTTCGCATATACATCATTAAGCCTGTTTTCTTCAGATATTCTGTCCTTTTCTGATATACTCATATACAATCCCTTCGTTAATATGCGTGTGCATTAAGGGTTATTATATATCATTTCATCAAATATATCAATTATCATATGCTGGATTTTGCATGTCAGCAGGCATTGTAACCCAATTCAAAAGCTTTAATATTCATATCTATAAACTTTTGAGGAACAGTCTTTTTTATAGCGTCTAGCCATATGCTTTTATCAAAATCCATCATTTTAGCGAGTTTTCCTATTAATATACAGTTGACAGCTTTTCTGGATCCGGCTTGTATCGCAAGGCCTAATGCATCAAGGGAATAACAGTTTTCTACTTTCTCGTGAAGTATCTTCTCTATATCCTCAGGATATTTCACAGTCCCGGTTATTACAGGCATGGGCTCTATCTTCTGTGTATTCATTATCAATGTGCCGCCTTTTTTCAGATATGGTGTCCACCTGAATGCTTCAAGCTGTTCAAATGCTAAAATATAGTCAGCTTCTCCCAAAGGTATTATAGGTGATACCACATTCTCTCCGAATCTTACATAGGTTATAACAGATCCGCCTCTTTGAGCCATTCCGTGCACTTCGGATACCTTCACATCATGTCCGCTGTCTGTTGCAACAGCTCCTATAAGTCTTGAAGCCAGAAGAGTGCCTTGCCCGCCTACTCCCGCGATTACTATTGACTTGACCATTTGATCACTCCCTTTTCAAAGCTTTGAATTTGCATACATTCACACACAATCCGCATCCGTTGCATTGAGATGCATCTATTGTGATCTGATCGTTTTTAAATGAAATCGCCGGGCATCCAATGCTCATACATGCCTTGCATTTCCTGCATTTGTCTTTGTCGACAACCGCTATACCGGTATAATGAACTGTTTTAAGCAACGCGCATGGTCTTTGTGAAATGATCAATGAAGGTTCCATAGCATTCACTTCTTCCTTTATGACTCTTATTGATTCATCGACATCAAAAGGATCAATGACCTTTATCCTTTCAATGCCTATGCTCTGTGCAAGTTTAACGAGATCCACCTGCTTTGTCTGCTCTCCTTTTATGTTCAGTCCGTTCAGAGGATTATTCTGATGTCCTGTCATACCGGTGATCGAATTATCAAGTACTATAACCGTACCGACTCCTTTGTTGTACACGATATCTATTAATCCCGTTATACCGGAATGGATGAATGTAGAGTCGCCTATCACCCCAATACACTTTTTCATGAATTCATTTCCCCTTGCTTTATTGAATCCATGCAGAGATGTTATTCCGCTGCCCATACATATGGATGTGTCCATTGATGATAACGGAGCAAGCGCTCCAAGCGTATAACATCCGATATCACCCGTTACTGTAAGATTCAGTTTTTTCAGAGCATAAAACAGTCCTCTGTGAGGACATCCCGGACACATGATAGGAGGACGTACAGGAACAGAACTCATATCTATCCCAAGAAGGTAATTAAAGGGTTTCTCACCAAGGATCTTGTCCTTGAGCAATTCCACCGAATATTCGCCTATAATAGGCAGGCGATCCTTCCCTATGACCATTATTCCAAGTGTCCTGCATTTATCTTCTATGATAGGATCGAGTTCCTCAATAACATATATCATCTCAACTTTTGAAGCAAATTCTAAAAGAAGTTTATCTGATATCGGATTGACTATGCCAAGTTTTAGATATGAAGCATCCGGTAATGCTTCCAGAGCATATTGAAATGCGATCCCACTGGATATGAATCCTATCCTGGTATCTTTAATGACCATTCTGTTCAATTCAGATCCGTATGAGTATCCGGCTATATCTTTTGATCTTTTTTCCACTATCACATGCTTCTTTTTAGCCATCCCGGGCATCATTACGTTCTTTAATGGATCTTTTACATAATCCTTAAGAGGAATATCCTGCCTGTCGCACAATTCCGTCAGGCTCTGCGAGTGGCTTATCCTTGTGGAAAGCCTAAGCAGGACCGGCGTATCGAATTTTTCTGATATTTCATACGCTTTCTTTGTAAAATCCTTTGCTTCCTGCGAATCGGAAGGCTCTATCATAATAAGCTTCGATGCGATCGCATAATGCCGTGAATCCTGTTCATTCTGTGAGGAATGCATTCCGGGATCATCCGCAACGCAGATTACAAATCCTGCATTGACCCCGATATATGACATTGTGAATAACGGATCAGCTGCTACATTCAGGCCTACATGTTTCATTGCACAGAAAGAGCGGGCTCCTGCTATTGCAGCAGAACCCGCTACTTCGAGGGCAACTTTTTCATTCGGTGCCCATTCACAATTTATTTCTTCGTACTGAACTGCTGTTTCGGTTATTTCCGTACTTGGAGTTCCCGGATATGATGAGACCACTGTGACACCGGCTTCATACAATCCTCTTGCGACAGCT
>JBAYNV010000190.1:0-3889 GCA_041678685.1 Clostridia bacterium | reverse complement strand
ATATATGCTACTTCCGCGTCATACTGCGCATTGATGTAATTTTTATCTGTGCAGTGTTCCGGGAACCATGTAGCGAAATAGTCGCAGAAAGGCTTGAAATTCATGACAGGATCCAATGAATGGTTGTCAGGATCGAATTCGTTTCCCTGATAGAACATTTTAGCAAACGGTTCCGGCGCTCTGTAAGGGGAGTGAGGATCCATATGGCGAAGGAACAGAAAAAAAGGTTTATCCTGCTTAGCCAGACGTTCCAGTTCAGGAATAGCTACAGCGTTAAGATTTTCCGCCTTGTGGGCACGCCCGTCTCCCTGAGCATTCCATCCTTCAAATTCGAGTAATTTATCAAAACCTCTGCCCGAGACATTCTTGAATCCTATATTTGTAGTGGTATAACCGTTCTCACCAAGTATTTCCGCAAGCGTTTTTACTCCCGGCGCCAGATCGCCCTTATGGCGGAGCGCTACTACATTGGTGCCGAAGCAGTCAAAGCCTGTCAGCATATTTGCATAACCCGGTGTTGTCGGGATATGTGCCGAAAAGCAGCTGTTATATACGGTACCTTTTTTCAGGTATTCGGAAATGTGCGGTGTCGTGAGTTTATCATAACCGTATAGGCTCATATGATCGCGGCGCAGGCTGTCTATTCCGAAAAACAACAGATTTGGTTTCTTTGCCATTTAAATATCTCCTTTAATAATTCATTTATTATCTTGCATTCAGCATCTTTAGGCAGGCGTTCATATAGCCATAGCTTTCTGATGCGATCCTTGTTGCTTCTACTATATCCTGTTCAGGCCCTATTACTTCGAGGCATACCGGTCCGTCGTATCCTGCGTTTACCATAGCCTTAATATATCCGTACAGGTTTATATCGCCTCTTCCGCATGTCTGTAAAGAGGGGATGCCTGGGCTAGGTCCGTTTCCTTTGCAGTCCCTGATATGTATATGCTTCATGCGCGGTAATACAGATGCAAGAGCGTCTTCCGGTTTTTCACCTGCTCTGTATATATGGCTTGGATCCATATCGATACCAAAGTAAGCGTTGGTTACAAGCTCCATCGCCCTTAATGTAGTCGGGGTATTGAAAATAGCTCCTCCCACATGGGCTTTGCAGCATAATGTCACTTTATATTTTGCAGCAATCTCCGAAAGCTTATTGAGTCTTTCCACGCATGCAAGGAAATCTTCTTCTACATTGGATTTTCCGCCCGGTCCGATATTTATGACCGGGATACCGAAATACTGCGCTGCTTCAAATGCATGTTTGAGTCTCTTGGGGTCCTGTGATGCTACTTCGGATGACAGGATCTTAAGTCCGGTCGCTTCAAGGATAGATTTTATCTCTTTCTTCTGTTTTCTCCAGTTGTCCGGCTGAAGATGCTCGCACATGCCGCTAATAGCAGATATCTCCACGCCGTCATATCCGCATTTGGCGATAGCTTCTGCAGCTTGTGCAAAGCTGTAATGTTTGAATAGTACTGAATTTACGCCTAATTGTATCATTTGATTTACTCCTCTTTGAATTAAAGTGGTCATGTATGATTATATAAAGGCATGGCTCAAAAATCAACATCAAATCCCTTGATTTGATGCTGATGATATAATTAAAAATGCACAAAAAAACAAATTAAAATTGCACATATTGATGGTATTACTTATATCCCAACTCTTTCATGTCGTTTTTGAAGATGTCGTACATGTGGACTCCTTCATCGGTAAGATACCTTCCGATTGAATCAGGACGCATCTCTATTTTTGCCAGTTTTATACCAAGATAATCTGAAAGCTTCAGAAGCGTGTTATCCTGATCCAATACCATATCTTCGAACCTGATACTTATGCAGTTCAAAGGCTTGGGGGTATGCCTTACGATCTCTCTTTGGTAATACCAGCTTATTGAACGGTTTACTCTTATATCATCGCTCTTATCATACTGTATGCCAAAATCGTTCAGATCATCTGTAAGATGCCCTGCAAGTATGCAGTCCCTCGGGTCACGCACCCACTGTATATATTTGATATCAGGGAACATTTTCAATATCCATGGATATACGAGAGTCGTTTCAGGAAGCTTCCATCCTTTGTTTTCGCTCTTTGATGACAGTACCGAAACAAGGTATTTTTCAACGAGTCTGACAAAAGCGGGATCCGGATCCATAGATAATACTTTAGTAAAATCCCATTCCATGCCGCCTTTATATGTAACATATTTTGCAAATACCCTGCATGCCTCGTACATATCGTTTGCAGGTATAAGGTCACCTGATTTATTCAATGGTTCCCCCATATATACATTGCTTGCTGTTAACGTATGCGATATCGCTCTTGTGCCTGAATGGCCTCTTCCTATGATGGTTATAAGCATAAACTGTTCTCCTTGTCCGTCTGCCCTAATGTACAACAAAAGGCGATACTTTGCAACATCAAAAGCATTGACTTCATATGCTGTTTGGTTTGACAAATATATATGGTACATATACAATTCCATTTATCGTATGGCAGCAGAAGGTATCATGGATAATAATATCGTTTGGCATAAAGGCGTGGATAAAGAATACAGGGAAAAAGCATTGAGACAGAAAGGAATGGTGCTTTGGTTCACCGGACTTTCCGGTAGCGGCAAGTCAACTATAGCATGCGAAGTCGAAAAAAGGCTCCTTGATATAGGAATAAACGCTTATCTGCTTGACGGGGATAACCTTAGGTACGGACTGAATTCCGATCTGGGATTTACTATGATAGACAGGGAAGAAAATATACGGAGGATCTCCGAAGTCGCTGCATTATTCGCAGACAGCGGCACTTATGCTCTTGTAAGCGCGATCTCACCGATGGATGAGATGAGGAAAGCTGCGCGTGAAAAGACGGACAGATTCGTTCTCATATACGTGAAGGCGGATATTGAGGCCTGCATAAAACGTGATCCCAAAGGAATGTACAAAAAGGCGATCGCAAAAGAAATAAAGGATTTTACAGGTATAGACGCTCCTTACGAAGAGCCGGCCGACGCTGATATCGTTCTATATACAGAGATCTCAACGATCGGGGAATGTGTGGATATAATAATGAAATATATAAAGGGAGTAAAATAGCATAATGGATCATCTGGACAAGCTTGAAGCGAAAAGCATATATATAATCAGGGAAGCTTACAGCTGTTTTAAAAGCCTATGTATGCTGTGGTCGATAGGCAAAGACAGTACAGTGCTTTTATGCCTTGCACGAAAGGCATTCTATGGGCATGTCCCATTCCCGCTCGTGCATATAGACACTCACTACAAGATACCTGAAATGATAAAATACAGGGATGATCTGGCAATGAAGTGGGATCTTGACATGATATATGGCGAGAACAAAGAAGCCCTTGATAAGAAGCTGACATTCCCTGACGGAAACTGCACGCATCTGGAATGTTGCAAAAACCTTAAGACCGAAGCTCTCCAGCATACCCTTATGGGTGACTGGCCCCGTTACCGACTGAATCATGATACGGGAAAATACGAAGCAGACTTAAATAACGAGCCTTATACGGGAGTGATCGTAGGAGTAAGAGCTGATGAAGAGGGGAGCCGTTCAAAGGAAAGGTATTTTTCTCCAAGAGACGTAAACAATGACTGGGATATAGGGGATCAGCCTCCTGAGTTCTGGGGACAGTTCAAGACAGATTTTGCGCCGGGAACGCACCTTAGGATCCATCCTCTTCTGGACTGGACCGAATTGGACATATGGGAATACATACGAAGGGAATCCGTTCCTGTTGTTTCACTATATTTTGATAAAGGCGAGGGTAAAAGATACCGTTCCTTAGGCTGCTGGCCCTGCACGAAGTGTGTTGAATCCACAGCAAAGGATCTTGACGATATAGTCGAAGAACTGAAAACCGGTAAGT
>JBAYNV010000189.1:0-3913 GCA_041678685.1 Clostridia bacterium | reverse complement strand
GGTATCCGGTTCTGTCCCGCTGAATATCCAGGGATACCCCAGGCTGCCTCTGCCTATCATGACATTATCACAGCCTGTTTCATCCTTCATCCTCTGTACATCCTCATATCTGAACACATCGCCATTTCCGGTGACCGGTATTTTCACTGCTTCCTTTACCGCTTTTATATATTTCCAGTCAGCCTTGCCTGAATAAAACATTTCCCTTGTCCTTGGATGTAACGTTATACGGGATACCCCCGCTTCCTCCATCGCTCTTGCGAACTCCACGCAGTTTATGTGTTCGCTGTCAAATCCCGACCTGAACTTCACGCTCACAGGCACGGACGATGCCCTGACCACACAGGACGCTATCTTAAATGCTTTTGGTATATCCTTCATCAGAGCAGAACCTTCTTTGCTTTTTACCACCTTTGGTACCGGACATCCCATATTGATATCTATCATCACCGGGTTATATTCGCAGATATATGCTGCAGCATATGCCATGGCTGCTTCATCCGATCCGAATATCTGAACGGCAAGCGGTTCATCCGAAGTCGTCTTATGTAAGAGTTCCCTTGTTTTTATATCTTTATAGTAAAGGCCTTTTGCGCTTATCATTTCGGTATAGGTAAGAGCGGCACCCTGCTCGATGCAGATCGTACGAAAGGCAGAGTCGGTCACCCCTGCCATAGGCGCTAAAAATATCCCATTTATCTCCTTGCCTGAAATGATCAAATCCTCACCGTCCTGTCCTCTTTGATATTATATCTTAATTGTTTTAAAAAGGCACCTGCATGATACAGGTGCCTTTTAAATCAAAATAAGTTTATTTATATTATATGTATTTATCATATGATCTACAGGAAGAAATCTTCTTTATCGCTCTTTGTCTCGCAATATGCGCATCTGTATACGCAGTTTTCCCTGTCAGTCAGATTGAATACCTGGTCTATTTCCTGCTCGGTCGATGTGATACATCGCGGATTCTTGCAGGTTATGACGTTTATAAGCTTTTTGGGCAGCTCCAGATGCTTCTTCTCAACGACCACCCCGTCCCTTATGATATTCACTGTTATGTTCGGATCTATATATCCAAGCACATCAAGATCTATATCTATTATCGAATCGATCTTGACAACATCCTTTCTTCCTAATTTTTTGCTCTTTACATTTCTTATGACCGCGACGCAGCATTTGAGATGTTCAAGATCCAGATACTTGTATATCCTCATGCTGTTTCCCGCTTTGATGTGATCCAATACGATACCGTTTACTATGCTGTCTACCTTCATGTTTTCCTCCTAAGCCTTAAGTTCCAGAAGCTTCATTATGAGCGCCATGCGTATGTATTTACCGTTTAGTACCTGTTTAAAGTAACATGCTCTTGGATCTGAGTCCACCTTTACCGATATCTCATTTACTCTGGGAAGCGGATGCATTATGCAAAGATCCTTCTTTGCGGCAGTAAGTTTAGCAGGATCAAGGATATAGCTGTCTTTCAGCCGGATATAGTCAGCTTCGTTAAAGAATCTCTCTTTCTGCACCCTGGTCATATACAGTATATCCAGTTTAGGCATGACTTCTTCCATCGAAGCTGTCTCAGTGTATTTAAGATGCAGTCTGTCCAGCGTGTTTGTCTTGATATAGTCAGGTAATACCAGTTCTTTGGGAGATATGAAAACGAATTCTATACCGGTGCATCTGGATAATGCATTGATGAGGGAATGGACGGTCCTTCCGAATTTCAGGTCCCCGCAGAATCCTATCGTGAAATCATCCAGCCTTTTCTTCTCCCTGTGTATCGTAAGAAGATCGGCAAGTGTCTGCGTAGGATGGTTATGCCCTCCGTCTCCGGCATTGATTATAGGGACAGTCGTATGCCTTGAAGCCGCTAAAGGAGCTCCTTCTTTCGGGTGTCTCATTGCTATGATATCAGCATAACATCCCACTGTCTGTACCGTATCGGTCACGCTCTCGCCCTTTGCCGCAGAACTGCAGTCAGATGATGAGAACCCTATGACCGCTCCGCCCAGTTCTATCATAGCTGCTTCAAAACTGAGCCTTGTCCGTGTGCTTGGTTCAAAGAACAGTGTAGCGAGCTTTTTCCTTTTGCATACCTCGCTGTATCTGTCCGGGTCCTTTATTATCGATTCCGCTGATGCTATAAGCTCATCGATCTCCTGCAATGAAAGATCCGTTATATCCATAAGGTGTCTCATGTCATTTCTCCTTTATCCAGCTCTCATCACTTGGGTCATCCCTGAATCTTATGAGCCGTTCCCTGTCCTCTTTTTGTATATATCCGTTTTCAGCGGCAGCTTCCGCAACAGTATCAAGATCCGTAAGCGATACGTTTTTCACGTTTGCCTCTTCAAGTTTCAAAATGCCTTTTTTCATTCCGTATGTGAATATGCTTACTATGCCAAGTACGTCAGCGCCTGCTTTTCTCAGTACATCCACCACTTCACAAACGCTGCCTCCCGTTGATATGAGGTCTTCCACCACAACTGTCTTCTGCCCCGGCAAGAGCTGGCCTTCTATCTGATTTTCACGCCCGTGATCTTTTGATCCCGAACGCACATATCCCATCGGCAGCCCCATTATATGTCCCATGATCGCTGCATGAGCTATCCCTGCGGTGCTTGTCCCCATCAGTATCTCGCATGAGGGAAAGTTTTTTCTGATTGATTCTACAAGTCCGTTTTCTATTTCGTTCCGTACTTTTGGAGCAGTCAGAGTCAGACGGTTATCGCAGTATATGGGGCTTTTTATCCCGCTTGCCCATATGAACGGTTCATCGGGGCGGAGAAACACCGCTTTTATAGCCAACAGGCTGTTTGCTATCTTTTTCTTCATATTCTTCCCCTATCCTATGAATTCTTTCAGGCATCTGTGATATGCAGCTACAGGGTCTTCTGCCAGTGTTATCGGTCTTCCTACGACTATGTAGTCGCATCCCATCGTTTTTGCTTTTTCGGGCGTTGTCACCCTTGCCTGGTCGTCTTTCAATGCTCCTTCGAATCTTATGCCCGGTGTCACGGTTATGAAGGAAGGAGATGTGTTTTCCTTAACTTTCATTGCTTCAAGAGGCGAGCACACTATGCCGTCCGCTCCTGCTCCATACGCGTTTTTCGCATAATGCATGACAGTCTCTTCCATGGATCTGTCTATCAGCAGTTCATCGTGCAGCATCTGCTCGCTTATGGATGTGAGCTGTGTCACGGCGATAAGTAGCGGATGTGTCCCGTCAGAACACGTAAGCCCTTCTTTTGCGGCTTTTATCATTTCTATCGATCCGGCAGCATGGATATTGATCATGTCGACATCCAGCTGTGACAGGCTCTTCATTGCTTTTCTGACAGTGTTCGGTATGTCGTGCAGTTTCAGGTCCAGAAATACTTTGTGACCTTTTCTTTTGATCTCCCTTACGATATCCGGCCCTTCAGAGTAAAAAAGTTCCATTCCGATCTTCACGAACGGTTTCTCGCCTCTGAACCTGTTGAGGAAAAGGATAGTCTCGGGTCTTGTCGAAAAGTCACATGCTATGATCACGTCTTTTTTCATTAATGGGCTCCTCCTATGATGTCTGTAAGTCTGTCTATTTTCAGTTCCTCCGCTATGAGAGGAAGTTCTTCTATGATCTTTTTGCATATATATGGGTCTTTAAGGTTCATGGCGCCTATCTCAACTGCGGATGCGCCTGCCATCATCATCTCGATGACGTCAGAAGCGGATCCTATGCCCCCTATTCCTATTATCGGTATCCTGACAGCATCGTATACCTCATACACCATTCTGAGCGCTATGGGGAATATGCAGGGTCCAGAAAGACCGCCGGTCATATTTGCCAGGACCGGTTTTCTTTTACATATATCTATCCTCATTCCCAACAGCGTGTTTATGAGCGCTATGCCCGACGCTCCGGCTT
>JBAYNV010000188.1:0-3969 GCA_041678685.1 Clostridia bacterium | reverse complement strand
ATAAGCTTTGTGGTCACAAATGATGGTGAGACAGTTGCGACAGCTGCGATATTCTTTGATACCGAACATACATATGACCGTATAACCGACGGAAAATGGCTTAGCGATGACGCTTACTGCACGATACACAGGATAGCGGTGAAGGATGAACTGAAAGGCAGATCCATCGGAGCATTCATCATAGACTGTGCGGAGCATATGTGTTTCACACGCAGTATCACAAGTATAAGGGTGGACACGCACAGAGATAACAGATCCATGCAGAAGATGCTTACAAAAAAAGGCTTCATGTACTGCGGTATCATATACCTTACCGACGGGAAAGAGCGTTTTGCATATGAAAAAGTATTGGGAGGTCTTGTATGACACAGGAAGAAATGAAAAAGGAAATAAGGCATTTTTTAGATGACAAGGAAAGGATCAAACAGTATCCTTCAAAGAGGAAACAGCAGATCATAAGCATGCTGTATCTTGCTTACAAATTCGATCCGGATAAAAAATACACGGAATCCGGGATCAATGATATACTCGATCAATGGACTACATTCAATGACAGAGCGATGCTAAGAAGAGATATGGTCAATACCGGGGTTTTAGGCAGAAAAACGGACTGTTCCGAATATTGGATAAACAGTCCTGTTCCCTCTTTTGAAAGCTTTAAATTCTAATATCATACGGTCTTTTTAAGACCGTTTTCTTTTGCCATCCTTTTACGTAATATCCCAAAAGGTATTATTATGAACAAAGCGATTATCCCTGATGTCAGAAATATGGTAGCAGTAGGCACGCTTACCGACTCGCCGTATTCATTCACCATCGTATCAGTGGCATTGCGTATGGACCATTCGCCAAGATACGGGCCTATGATCATGGGGATCAGTACTGAGAAAAACAGCCTTACCCCCTGGAACAGACCGACTTTATCCTTAGGCGTATGATCCCTTATGGTCGCGGAAATAACAGTCATAAGAAGTATATCGCCTGTTAAAAGCAGTATCCCTCCCACTACCCATAAAGACAGGCTCTTTATAAATATGAGGGCAAAAAGCGCCGCTGTATATATCGCCCATGAAATGTAATAGAAACTGTCCCTTCCTTTCCTGTCCATAACTTTTCCGAGTATTATCCCTATCACGCCCGCAACAGTGATGGCTATTACCATCACTATCGTATATTGCATAGTGGTAAAGCCCAGCCCGTGTTCAAGATATATAAGAAGATACGGCATGAAAGTATCAAATGACAGCATGAATACCATATATGCGATGAAAGTGAGATACAGCATCCTGTTCTGCCTCACGGTCGAAGGAAGGAAGCCATAGATCACGTCTTTCATATAATGGGTATTCTTTGGAATGGTCCTGGCTTTTTCTTTGATAAGTATAAGCCCGAGTATGCCGCATACTGTCACAGGAGCTCCAAGACATATGAAAAATATCGGATAACCAAAACTGTTTATAAGCACGCCGCTCAGACCCGTTACCAGCAGCATCGCAAAAAACGGAAATGTGGCAAGCACACCGTCTACTGACGCTCTGTTGGTATCATCCGTCACGTCCGTTATCCATGCGTTGAATGTCGCATCGTTCGATGTCGCTCCGAAAAAGCTCATGACGCAGTCCATCACTATAACGAGCATGACTGAAAGAGAAGTGATCACCGCCGCTTCGGTGAGGCCGAAAGCGGATGATATATTGTTTCTTGTGAGAAGGGCGAATGCGCATGTGACGATGCCCCAGAGGATATATCCTATGGAAAGAAGGTATTTTCTCTTTTGGAATCTGTCAGAAAGGGCTCCCATAAAGATCGTTGTAATAGTGCTCACGATCGCGCTTATAGCGACTATTCTAGAGATATCGATCGTATTTCCACCTATCTCGTTGAAAAGGAACGTGTTAAAGTAAACATTTTCGACCATCCATGCCATCTGCCCGATCATGCCGAATATGATCACTGCCGCCCATGTGTTCTTTGACAGCTTATTTACTATATTCATTTACCCTCCCCTGATATGGTAATTATAAATTCGGGATGCCTATTATTTCCGGTTTTACCCTGTTTGCCAGAGCTTTATGGTTGTTATAGAAATCTGTATATGCAAGATCGCGTCTTATTATTGTTTTTTCGGCCTTAAGACCTATTTCGTACATAAACACGCCGTTGTAACCAATGGATTCCAGAGAATCTATAAGCTGCATCCAGTCTATGCGGCCTTCTCCCGGCATCCAGTGCCTTTCGTTTATAAAATCATAATCGGATATATGTAATGTTACGATCTTTTCGCTTACATGTTTCATCAGTTCGCTGTGGCTTTCCAAAAGAAGATGGTTCACGTCAAAGCACATCCGTAATCCGTCATCCGCTGACATAAGATCAAGCATATCTTTTGAACAGTTGCCAAGACATGTGCGGGGAAGATTTTCTACAGCTATGACGATACCTTCGCTCTTTGCAGCCTTTCCCAGTGTCGCCAGGCATTCCTTTGCATATTCCATGACTTCATATCTGTCTTCTGCTGCTATAGGTTCGCCGCTTGGATGTATAACGGCATACCTTATACCAATATCCGCAGCTTTTTTGATCATTTCCGTATCAAAAGCTACTGACTTTACCCTTACTTCTTTTTCTTTGTGAGCTATATTGCATAACTGATGGTGCCACGGAAGATGCATCGACCAGAGCGTAACTTTGGCTTTATCCGCAAATCCTTTTTGCTTATGGATATCCGCTCCTTCGTCCAAGGCATATACATATGACAGTTCTATCGCATCTATCCCGCCTTTTTTGTATGCCATATAGGTATCCGCTGTAAGATGCGTTATACCGCCTGATGTCACTCCGATTTTCCATGATCTGCTGTCAGTCATAAACGTCTCCTATAATCTGTAATAGTCATCAGAACATATCTTTTCAAGACAGTATCTGCTTTCCTGTACTTGTTCCCTGTTTATCCATCTGCCGTTCGTGAAATCGGGGATCGCTACAGGATGCCCTCCCATTGCAACAGATTCCTCAGATAAACATGTTATGCTCATCCATGCAGCCATATCATAAACATCTATAGGCGTCTGCGTTCCGTTTTTGACTGCCTCGATGAATCCTCTCATGGAAAGGTAATCCATCCCGTCATGTCCGCCTACCAGTCCTTTTTCCCTGTACCACTTCCATAAGGGATGTTCATATCGGTCGTAATATTTTTCATATTCTTCCCATGAATGATCCCAGCCTGCTGATGGGCTTACGCCGTCTATAAACAGTGACATTTTATCTTCAAGCCATATCGCTTTTGTCCCCTGAAGCCTGTTGCCGCGTGAGTAAGGTCTTGGCAGTGATGTATCATGGATCAGAAGGATGGTCTCTCCGTGAGCGCATTTGATCATCGTTGTAACAACATCGCCTTCTGCAAAGTCATATCCTGCATTCTCATACTCCGGACCTTTTCTTGTCTGTATCCATTCGTTTATGCCTTTGGATTTGGAAGCCATCGAGCATAATGTCAGCATACGGTTCCCTCTGTTGATAGAGAGCCATTTTGAGATCGGGCCCAGTTCATGAGTGGGATATAACTCACCGTTCCTGTTCTTGTAGTTATTCAGCCTGTAATGGCGGTTTTCATTACCCATCGCGACTTCTTTTCTTAGATCATGCTCATATCCGCCTTCGGCATGTATAAGCTCACCGAATATGCCTTTTTTGACCATATTGAGTATCATCATTTCGGTCTTGCCGTAACAGCAGTTCTCCAGTATCATTGCAGGGCATTTTGTTTTTTCATATGTCTTGACCAGTTCCCAGCACTGATCCAGGGAATTCGCCCCGCCTACTTCAGAAGCTGCGTATTTGCCCGCGTTCATAGCGTTTATCACTATATCAAGATGCGATTCCCATGATGAGGGCGTGATGACCGCGTCAACATCATCCCTTTTCAGTATCTCCCTGTAATCCTGTGTAGCAAACGGCACTGTCCCT
>JBAYNV010000187.1:0-3994 GCA_041678685.1 Clostridia bacterium | reverse complement strand
TATTTTGATAAAGGCGAGGGTAAAAGATACCGTTCCTTAGGCTGCTGGCCCTGCACGAAGTGTGTTGAATCCACAGCAAAGGATCTTGACGATATAGTCGAAGAACTGAAAACCGGTAAGTTCGCGAATATTGCCGAGAGGTCAGGCAGGGATCAGGACAAGGAAGACGGCGGAGGGTTAGAGGAGCTTAGAAAGGACGGGTACATGTGATATGATCGATAACCATGATGAACATATGAATATAGTTATCGTCGGACATGTGGACCACGGCAAAAGCACGATAATAGGAAGGCTTCTTGCGGATACCGGTTCATTGCCAAAAGGAAAACTGGAGCAGATACGGGAAATGTGCAGAAGGAATGCAAAACCTTTTGAGTATGCATTCCTGCTTGATGCTCTTAAGGATGAAAGATCGCAGGGCATCACCATAGATACGGCAAGATGCTTTTTCAAGACGGAAAAAAGAAAATACATAATCATTGACGCACCCGGGCATATAGAATTCCTTAAAAACATGATCACGGGAGCTTCAAGGGCTGAAGCCGCCCTTCTTGTCATAGACGGCGGGGAAGGCGTCAGGGAAAATTCGAGACGGCATGGATACATGCTTTCGATGCTCGGAATAAAACAGGTATGTGTTCTTATAAATAAGATGGACACGGTAGGATATAAAGAGGAAGTATTCGACAATGTTAAACAGGAATACGACCGTTTTTTAAATGAAATAGGCATTACAGCAAAAGGATACATACCTGTAAGCGGCATGGAAGGTGACAATATCGCGGGAAAAAGTACAAAAATGCCCTGGTATACAGGCAGTACTGTCCTTGAAATGCTGGATATGTTCACTGCAAAAGCAGAACCGCTATACCTGCCTTTCAGAATGCCAGTACAGGATGTGTATAAGTTCACCGCTGACAGCGATGACAGAAGGATAATAGCCGGAACTGTCGAATCCGGTTCTTTGAAAGCAGGCGATGAAGTCGTATTCTACCCTTCAGGCAAAAAGACAAGGGTCAACAGGATCGAGCCCATGAACGAACAGGACAAGACTGTCATTGCAGAAGCAGGGTATGCCACAGGTTTTACCATGACGGAACAGATATATGTAAAAAGAGGCGAGCTTTGCGTAAGAGCTGATGAGACCGCTCCTCTTATGGGTAAGCATATGAAGGTCAGCCTGTTCTGGCTTGGCAAGGAACCTATGGTAAAGGATAAGAGATATTATCTTAAGACAGGGTCAGCAAAAGTGGAATGCTGCGTGGACAGTATCATAAGTGTTCTGGATGCGTCCACCCTTATAAAAACCGAGAAGGACAGGATAGACAAATATGATGTGGCTGACTGTATAATATCCACTTCAAAGCTCTGCGCTTTTGATAATATAGCCCAAATGAATTCTACCGGAAGATTTGTCATCGTGGACGGATATGAGATATCAGGAGGCGGGATATTCACAGAGACTGTGGAGGATCTGCACAGATATGAAAGAAGCAAGATAACGACCCGGGAAGGAAAATGGGAACATGGCACCGTAAGCCCTGAAGAACGCACGGAGAGGTATGAACAGAAAGCCGCTCTCATTATACTTACAGGAGCCAAGAATACGAACAAGAAGATATTCGCGAAGGCTCTTGAAAGAGAATTGTTCGATGAAGGGAAATTCGTATATTACCTTGGAATCGGAAGCGTCATATACGGCTTGAATGCGGATATAAACCAGACAGGAGAACAGAACAACAGATCAGGAGAAAATATAAGGAGGCTTGCCGAAGCGGCAAATATACTGCTTGACGCAGGACTTATCCTTATCGTTACGGCGAGCGATCTTACCAGATATGATATAGAAACAATGAAACTTGTCACTAAAAGCAAGAATATTCTTACAGTCTGGCTCGGCGAAGAATGTACCACTGATATTATTTGCGATATGGTATTGCAAAACAACGGGAAGGCTGTCAGAATTATTAAGCAAAGGGTGCAACAGTTGGTTGTATAAGGGTTTGTTTTATGGACATTTTAGCCAGTCTCGGGGATTTGATTTCCAAAATACCTTCAAATATATGGGTATTCATATTAGTGGGATTCGGAGCGCAGCTGATAGACGGCACATTAGGCATGGCTTATGGAGTGAGCTGCAATTCATTCTTACTTACTTTCGGCATTTCACCGGCTATTGCATCGGCTTCGGTGCACCTTGCGGAAGTATTTACGACGCTTGTTTCGGGAGTATCTCACTGGAGACTCAAGAATGTGGACAAGAAGATGTTTTTAAGGCTCATGATACCGGGTGTTATCGGAGGAGCTATAGGGGCATATATATTATCGAACTTTGACGGGAATATAATAAAACCGTACATATATGTTTACCTTATAACAATGGGTGTAGTAATAATAGTTAAAATATTCAGACAGCCTAAGCCAAAGGATATAGGTAAAGCGATATATCCGCTGGGTCTGGTCGGAGGGATCTCCGATGCGGTCGGCGGAGGAGGATGGGGACCCGTCGTCACTTCCACACTGATAGCTACAGGTGTGGAACCGAGGTATACTATCGGGACTGTGAATGCTTCAGAATTCTTTGTCACAATAGCGGAATCCATCATGTTCATAACTTTTTTGGGTCTCGGAGAAAATCTTTACTATATAGCAGGACTGATACTTGGCGGGATAGTTGCCGCACCGTTTGGCGCGATCCTGTGTAAAAAAATACCTGTAAAGCCTTTAATGGCCATAGTGGGAGCTTTAGTAATATTTCTTAATGGGCGATCACTGATAAAGCTTATAATAGAACTTATCAATAAGTAAAGAATAGGAAAGCATGTTTAAAGGCTGGAATAAGTACAACTACATATTTTATATCTTCTCCTGCGTCACGCTTATCATCGTGACAGTGATCTTCCGATCCAGCGTGCTGACGCTGCTTGCTTCGATAATAGGTCTGACATCAGGAATGATGAATCTTAAAGCCAATAAATTGTGCTTTTTAACATATATAGTACAGGCAGCACTGTATTCATATATATCGTTTTCTAATAAATTCTACGGGGAGGCAATACTTGCCGGACTGTATCTCTTACCGATGTATATATATTCTGCATTCAGATGGATAAAGAAGAAACCGGATAATAAAGACGATTCTGATCTAAAGGTGTATAAGCTCGAAGCCAAATACTATATATGGATCATAGTTGCGGGAGCAGTCATAACAGGCGGGTACGGATATCTGCTTTCAGTTTTTAACTCATCGGCGCCTTATCTCAACAGCCTTGGCACATTCATGTGTATTGCTGCTGCATTCCTTACAGCAAAGAGAGTGAAGGAACAGTGGTATTTCTGGATCGGATACAGCATTTCATTGGCGATTATCTGGGCAGGCACATTAAGCGTGAATATGGATCAGATAGCGCTTCTGGTACAGATAGTGCTGTATATGGGTATAAATATAGGCGGGTTGTTGAGATGGAATAAGTTATATAACGATGCGAATCCTTCATTGACAAAAAAATAAAAACACGTAGAATTTATATATACGCGGGTGTAACTCAGTGGCAGAGTTCTAGCTTCCCAAGCTAGCTATGCGGGTCCGATTCCCGTCACTCGCTCCAAATATATACTGATAGATCAATCGAAAGACTGATCTTTTTCATGTCACTGTCAGATCCTTTATCATAGTATGCTCGTCCGCATATGTCCCGTTGGGGTATTTCATTCCGTGCCTGACTGTTCCAGCTATTTCGAATCCGAAGGATCTGTACATGCTTATCGCTCTTTCATTATCTGCAACCACTTCAAGCCTTATAATCTCAGGATCCTGTTCCTTGCTCCATTCTATATGGGTAAGCATGAGTTTCCCGCCTATCCCTAAGCTCCAGTATTTCTTTTTGACTGTTATACTGAAATCACCTTTGCGGCGGAATCTGATCTTACTTTTGTTATATGCCATTTCTGCCATGCCTACGATCTCATTATCTATAACTGCCAGTGTCCACAG
>JBAYNV010000186.1:0-3997 GCA_041678685.1 Clostridia bacterium | reverse complement strand
TATGTTTTCATGCCCAGTAATTATATCATCACACAAGCAATATGGCACTTTTGTTTGACTATATGCAGTACCGTTGGTATCATTTCATTATTGGAGGCATCATCATGAATAATGAAGTAAATGAGTTGAACGATATAGTCAATAAATTCGCCGGGTCCGGCTGGGATCTGATCGAAATTCCGTCAAAGAAGTGGCTTAAGGACAAAACAGCAAAAGCAGAACTGATAAAAGCGATCGAAAAGGCTGATAAGGAATGCGGCAGCTGCGGATGTGAATATGATCCGCTGTACAAACGTGCGCTTGTGTTATTGAGAAATACAGATGTTTTATGAATTCTTAAAAGAAATAAAAAACAGCGATACTTTTATCAGGATCGAGCCTATAGACAAAGGATGGTCGGATGATAAAAAATATTACATTGAGACTGTTGACAATAAGAAGCTGCTGCTTCGTGTTTCGGATATTTCCCAATATGACAGGAAAAAGGCTGAATTTGAAATGATGAAGCGTGTATACGCTTCTGGAGTACCCATGTCTGAACCGCTGGATTTTGGCACATGTGACAGCCAAAAAAGCGTATATATACTGCTTTCATGGTGCGAAGGCAAGTCAGCAGATGAAGTTCTTACCGGTCTTCAAGTACACGATCAGTACATGCTTGGGATAAGATCTGGTGAGATACTTAAACTGATGCATTCCATTCCCGCTCCTGATGGACAGGAAGATTGGAATGCCCGCTTTACACGTAAAGTAAATTATAAAATCAATAAATACAGAGCTTGTGGTATCAGATTCAACGGAGATGACAGGATCATTGAATATATCGAGAAAAACCGTCAATTGCTTGTATCAAGGCCTCAGTGTTATCAACATGGTGATTATCATGTCGGCAATATGATCATATCGCATGATGATATGCTGTCCATAATAGATTTTAACCGTCAGGATCATGGAGACCCTTGGGAAGAATTCAACCGTATCGTATGGAGCGTTACCGTCAGTCCTGCCTTTGCGACGGGACAGATAAACGGATACTTTAACGGAAAACCTCCGACAGAATTCTTCAGAATGCTGGCATTCTATATCTCAAGCAACACATTATCATCGATCTACTGGGCGATACCGTTTGGAGACAAAGAGATCGCAACGATGATGAAACAGGCGAAGGATGTTCTTGAATGGTTCAGTAATATGGATGATCCTGTACCGGCCTGGTATATGGGAAATCTGATTCACTGGCAGTATTTGGCAGTTAACACAAATATATATTGACAAGAAGGTAATTATTCATTACACTAACAAATATATTTTCGTAAATGGAGTGTGTGATCCTTAATGGATAGTGACAGTATATACCGATGTCTTACCTTGATCGCCTTAATTGTTGCAGGCGGTCTGCTAACTGGTATTGAAACGGCATATTCATCTTGTAATAAAGTCAGATTAAAGAACGATTCTGATAATGGCGACAAAAAATCGAAACAGGTCCTGAAGATCCTTGATAATTCCGACAAGGCAATAAACACGATTTTGATACTCATAAATATCATCCATGTGTGTGCGGCTGTAACAGCCACTGTTGTTGCCGTGAAATTACTGGGTGACTGGGGAACGATCGTAGCTATAGTAGCGATGACCTTATTGGTATTCACTTTCTGTGAGATTATACCGAAATTGGCTGCAAAAGAAAATGCGGACAATATAGTGTTAAAAACTGCGCCTGTAATGAAGTTCCTCATATTTATCCTTTACCCTGCAGTTTTCATTTTCAACAGTCTGGGAAAGCTTGTGAGGATAATAACGGGAAGGGACAACAAGGCTCCAAACATGACTGAAGATGAGCTTCAGAGCATGATAGAAACGATCGAAGAAGAAGGAGTGCTTGAATCCGACGAAAGCGAGCTCATCCAGTCTGCCATAGATTTTCTTGATACGACTGCAGATGACATACTTACCCCCAGGGTAGATGTGATCGCCATAGATATCGACTGGAGAAAAGATAAGATAGACAGTACAATAATAAAGGAAAAATATTCGCGCCTTCCGGTTTATGAAAATACGATCGACAACATCATAGGCGTCCTTCAGTCAAGAAAATATCTTAAGAGCATTCTTAGCGGTCAGGAAGTGGATATCAGGGAGATAATGGACAAGCCTGTATTTATACATGAAAGCATGCTTGTCAACACGTTGTTTGAAATGATGAGCGCTAACAGGACGCATATGGTCATAGTGACTGATGACTACGGCGGTACGGCCGGCATAGTTACCATGGAGGACATCATGGAGGAGCTTGTCGGAGATATTTTCGATGAAGACGATATATATGAAGAGGATCATAACTATACATCCGAAGGCGTACTCGAGATAGATGGAGACATGAGGATGGATGATCTTTTCGACATACTCGATAAGGCGTATAACGATGACATCATAGAACACAAAACCGTGTCCGCATGGACAATGGAGCATCTTCAGAACGTCCCGACAGCCGGAGACAGTTTTGATTCCATGGGTCTGCATGTGACAATAAAAGAACTTGACGGGATGAGGATAGAAAAACTCACTGTCGAAGCGATCAAAGAGAATGGCGGTTCGAACGAAAACAAAGAAGAAAAGGAGGAAAAAGCATAATGGACTGGTTTATATATATCATCCTGCCCCTTCTCGTATTGCTGTCTTTCTTTTTCTCTGATAATTTAGCTGCATATTCATCATTGAATATAGGCAGGCTCAGGCTTGATGCTGAAAATGGCGGCAGAAAGCAGAACAGGGCATATGAACTTTCAAAGAATATGCAGAACACTGTCTTTACATTGCTTTTCGGAAGCGCTCTTTCCAATATCGCCATTTCATCCATTACCGTGTCATCAGCTATAAGGTACGTTGAAGAGCATCCTACAGATGTTCCTGTGAAGCTTATAGTTATTGCAATAACGATATTTGTAATACTGGTCTTCTGTGTTATAACGCCAAGGATGATAGCAAATGACAATCCAAACAGGAATGCGGTCAACGGTTCATGGCTGTTAAAGATATTCACTGTCATATTCCTTCCTGCAGTTTACCCGGTAACAAAAATGACAGAAAAGCTCTCAACGCTCTGGAAACCAAAAAAATATGAGCAGGATGAACCTGAAGAGGAACTCAAGACTATGGTGGAAACGATAGAGGAAGAAGGCGGCTTTAACAGGAAAGAAAGCGAGCTTATAAAATCAGCCATAGAATTTTCCGACGACAAGGCATTTGAGATACTTACCCCGAGAGTGGATGTATTTGCGATAGACGTGAACGATGATGTCGATGAGATCATAAAGCAGGTGCTTGAGGAAGAATATTCAAGAGTACCTGTATATGAAGACACGATAGATAATATAGTAGGTATCCTGAGCACGAAGACTCTCATGAAAGCGGCTGTGAAGAAAGGGAATGCTCTGAATATAAGGAGCATGATGAAAGAACCCCTTTTCATATACAAGGCGATGAGCATATCCGATGTAATGGAGGAACTTAAAGCGAAGAGAGCCCATATGGCAGTCGTTCTTGACGAATTCGGAGGAACGATGGGTGTAGTTACGCTCGAGGATGTACTTGAGCAGCTTGTGGGAGATATCTGGGATGAGACGGATGATCGTGAAGATGATTCCGTGGAAACAGGCAAGGGCGTATATGAAGTGACCGGAGATATGCTGCTTGATGATTTTTTTGATATAATAGGATACGAAGATAAAAACTATGACAGTGAATATATAACGGTAGGGGGATTCGCCACGGAAAAACTCGGACATCTTCCTAAAGCAGGAGACAGTTTTATGTTTGACGACCATATCATCACATTACTTGAAGTAAGTAATATGAGGGTCGAAAAACTTAGGGTAGAGGAAATCAAAAAATGATCACCGACAGCATAAAATGGCTTGGACATTCATCATTTAGGATAGATGGCAGGAATGTCATATATTTTGATCCCTTCAGGATCGATGAAGGCAGAAAAGCG
>JBAYNV010000185.1:0-4102 GCA_041678685.1 Clostridia bacterium | reverse complement strand
TGTATTCCATGTCCGAGACTAAAATCTTTTCCTGATCATGAGCCGCCATGCACAGCATCTTATATCTCACTTCGTCATCCGATATCCCTTTATTATCCTTATGAGGAGGCTTGGTGCAGGGCATTAAAAGAACGTATTCGCAGTAATCCAGCGAATATTTAGCCATCTGCATATGTGCTTTATGGACAGGATCAAAAGTAGCTCCCAGTATACCTATTTTCATTTTCTCCCGATATCTTTTCTGTAGTGCATATCAGTAAAGTGCACTCTTTCGATATTATTGTATACTTTCGAGACGGCATCTTCAACAGTATCACCCAAAGAGGTGACTGCAAGGACCCTTCCTCCGTTAGTGAGTACTTTACCGTTCTCTGTTTTTGTTCCCATATGATATATTACAAGGCCCTGTGCTTCCACGTCATCCAGACCGGTTATCTCATAACCTTTCTGATACGTTTCGGGATACCCGCCGCTTGCAAGGACCACGGTCGCAGATGCCTGCTTTTTCCACCTTATGGCCACCTTATCCAGCTGTCCGTCGATACATGCTTCAAATATATCCAGAAGATCCGTCTCCAGCAAAGGTAATATCGCTTCGGTTTCAGGATCTCCGAATCTGGCGTTGTATTCTATTACCTTAGGCCCTTTTTCCGTGAGCATCAGCTGGAAATATATCACACCTTTGAATGTTCTGCTTTCTTTATTCAGTGCTTCCATCGTAGGTATGAATATCTTATCATAACAGCATTTTTCAATATCCTTAGCGTAGTATCTGCTTGGGGAAAAAGCTCCCATGCCTCCTGTATTCAAACCTTTATCATTATCAAGCGCCCTTTTGTGATCCTGGCTTGAAGGCATCATCCTGATGGTCGACCCGTCTGTGAAAGTAAGGGCCGTCACTTCAGGTCCACGCAGAAATTCCTCTATTATCACAGTCTCGCCTGATGCCCCAAACTTTTTATCAGTCATCATGTCATTCAGGGCTTTGATCGCTTCTTCCAGATCCCTGGCGATTATAACGCCTTTTCCCAAAGCAAGCCCGCTTGCCTTCAGAACGCACGGGAATGTCTGTTTCTTCAGATATTCGGCTGCTTTGCCGCGGTCGGTAAATATCCTGTATTCCCCGGTCGGGATACCGTACTTTTTCATCAGATCTTTTGCAAAAGCTTTGCTGCTTTCTATCATTGCGGCTTCTTTTACAGGGCCGAATGCCCTGATGCCTGCATCTGTAAGTTCATTGACCATTCCAAGAGCAAGAGGATCATCGGGAGTAACGACTACAAGATCGATACCGTTAGCTTTTGAAAATTCCGTTATGCCTTTTATGTCCGTGGCTTTTATGTTTATGCAATCTGCTATTTTTGCTATGCCTGCATTACCTGGAGCACAGTAAAGCTCTGTTACTCTTTTACTCTCGCGAAGCTTTTTGACCACAGCATGCTCTCTGCCTCCGGAACCTATGACAAGAACTTTCATCGCATACTCCTTTAATGTTTGAAGTGCCTCATGCCTGTGAATATTATCGATATACCGAGTTCATTGGCTTTATCTATCACCTTCTGGTCCGATATCGATCCGCCCGGCTGTATTATGCATGTGACTCCCGCTTTTCCTGCAGCTTCTACACAGTCTTCGAATGGGAAGTATGCATCTGATGCAAGAACGCTTCCTTTTGCTTTCTCTCCTGCCATACTGATCGCTATATTCGCCGCGCCTATCCTGCTCATCTGTCCGGGTCCTATGCCTATCGACGCCATGTTTTTAACAAGCACTATCGCATTGGATTTGACATGCTTGCATACTGTCATCCCGAATATAGCATTTTCGATCTCTTCATCAGAAGGCTGGGCAATTGTTACGACCTTCATCGTGCTTCTGTCTACGACGGTCGTATCCTTTGTCTGGACGAGCATCCCTCCGCCTACTTTTTTCATGACAAGCGCGTCATCTTCTCTTTTTTCTATATCCGAGAGCCTGAGCAGCCTTATATTTTTCTTCTTTGATAGTAAGGCGATCGCTTCATCTTTGTAATCAGGAGCTATTATGATCTCGAGGAACATTTCTGCAAGTTTTTCTGCGGTAACGACATCGACCGTTCTGTTGAACGCCACGATGCCTCCGAATATTGAAACAGGATCTGAATCATAAGCTTTTTTGAATGCTTCAAATACATTCTTTCCAAGACCGACTCCGCATGGGTTTGCATGTTTTACCGCCACACAGGCTACCTGGCCCGGAAATTCCTTTAAAAGCTCAAGCGCTCCGTCAGCATCGTTTATATTGTTATATGATAATTCTTTTCCGTGGAGCTGTACCGCATCGCCTATCGTTCCTGATGTTTTTCTGCATTCCTTATAGAAAGCGGCATTCTGGTGAGGGTTCTCTCCGTATCTCATCTCCTGCGATCTGTCGAATGTTATCGTGAATGTATCCTTAAGTTCATGATCTCCCCTTAAGCGGTTGAAATGATCTGCTATCATTGCATCATAATGAGCAGTGTGTTCAAATACCTTCACCGCAAGTCTGAAATTCGTGTCATATGAAACTTTTCCGTTTTCCTCAAGCTCTTTTAAAACACCTTCATAATCCGCAGGATCTGTAAGGACCGTTACATATTCATGATTCTTTGCGCCGCTTCTTAACATTGCAGGCCCGCCGATATCTATGTTCTCTATGGCTTCTTCCTTAGATACTCCGTCCTTCATTATCGTCTTCTGGAACGGATAAAGGTTGATAACAAGCATATCAATAGGCGTTATATCCATTTCCTTCAGCGTGTCCGCATGTTCTTTTATCTCTCTTCTTGCAAGAAGCCCTGCGTGTATGTTCGGGTGAAGGGTCTTTACCCTTCCGTCAAGACATTCCTTAAAGCCCGTTACTTTCTCTATAGGTATCACATCTATGCAGTTTTCCTTAAGCACCTTTGATGTGCCGCCTGTAGATATTATCTCCACTCCCATATCCCGGATTTTTTTTGCGAACTCCACGATCCCATTTTTGTCGCTTACGCTTATCAATGCTCTTTTTATCATTTCCCTTACCCTCTGATCAGTATATTTTCTTCTATGTCTTTTTGTATCTTAACGGTCTTTGCCACATAACCTACTTCATATATGGTCCCGTCATATTCTTTTTTGATCTTTGCCACATCTTCTTTCCTCACGGCTATCATCATTCCGATACCCATATTGAATGTCCTGTACATGTTGTCCTCGGTTATTTCACCTTTTTCTGACAGCAGGTCAAATATCGGAGCTACTTTCCATGTCCCCTTGTTTATGACCGGAGTAAGTCCCTCTGCACCGATGAACATCCTTGGGATGTTCTCAACGAAGCCTCCTCCTGTTATATGGCAAAGCCCCTTTATGCCGGTAAGTTTTCTGATCTTCTGTATATCATTCACATATATTTTTGTGGGTGTGATCAGTACTTCGCCTATAGTTTTATCAAAACCTTTGTATTTTACGCTCAGGCTCTTTGCATCATCCCCGAATATCTTTCTTATAAGGGAGAATCCGTTACTGTGGACTCCTGTGGAAGGAAGCCCTAAAAGGACATCCCCTTCAATGATCTCGCGCCCGTCGACTATATCGTTCCTGTTTACCGCGCCGACACAGAAGCCGGCTATATCATATTCGTCTGTTTTATAGAAGCCGGGCATTTCAGCTGTTTCCCCTCCTACGAGCGCGCACCCTGACTGTATGCATCCTTCGGCAACACCCTTAACTATCTGTTCTATAACGGCAGGATAGTTTTTCCCGCAGGCGATATAGTCAAGAAAGAATAACGGATCCGCTCCCTGGCATAATACATCGTTCACGCACATCGCTACAGCATCTATCCCTATCGTGTCATGGATCCCCATGGACTGTGCTATCTTCAGTTTAGTTCCTACTCCGTCGGTCCCGGATACAAGCACAGGATCCGGATATTTCTTAAGATCCAGCTTAAATAATCCTGAGAAATTCCCGATCCCTCCCAGCACGCCTTCCGTTTCCGTTCTTTTTATATGCTTTTTTATAAGGGCAACGGATTCATATCCCGCTCTTACATCAACACCTGCGTCTTTGTATGCATCCTTCATCTGTCTTCTCCTTTATGC
>JBAYNV010000184.1:0-4164 GCA_041678685.1 Clostridia bacterium | reverse complement strand
GAATCTCTGGGTCGATATGTCCGCAAAAAGCGGCTGGAACGCTCTTACAAGAGATCCTGCTTTTACCATGGAGTTTCTCGATGAATTCCAGGACAGGATCATGTTCGGCACCGATTCATGCAAAAGATCCGATGCAGGTAAAGAATACAGAAATGTAACTCTCATAAAGTACTTAAGAGAGAACAAAAAGCTCAGTAACGAGGTACTTGAGAAAATAGAGTATAGGAACTGTGTAAAGCTTTTAGATGTGAAATTCATTTAAATCATATAAGCAGTCTGTTTTCTATTCTGTTCATATAATATTTCTAAGGTATGGCTTCCTGATGTCAGAAACTCCGCCGGTACTGTATAACTTCCATATACATCCGTTCCGTCTATCTTAAGATGCGAGAAATCTCCTTTTCCGATATGCTTAATATCCCATCTTCCTTTGCATGCCCATAATCCCGATATATCCGCCCTTATGCCGATCGGAGGCAGTATCGTTATTGATCCCATATCAGTGCATATGCCCGCTACCGATTCTATGATCGTCCTGTAAATACCCGAAGCGCAGTTGCAGTTCCATGCCTGGCCGTGTGCGTTCTGATCAAGATCAACAAGTTCCATTGCGGCATAATAGCCCTTCCACATCATTGTAAGATCATCCAGATATGTGCGTATGGCAGCAGTGCCATTTTTCATATCGAGCCCCATGCGCATTATCTTCATTGCATATATATCCCAGTGGGGATACCACGAATGATGAACGCTTTCCGTATGGGAGCATGCATCCCATTCCGGCATCGTCCTTATACCTTTACTGGTCAGGTAGTTATTTACAAAGAAATCAGCTAATACGGATATCCTGTCATCGAAAAGCGGAAGGCCGAATCTGTTGTATGCTCCCATATATGCATAAAGAGGATATGTACGATTTTTGACTCCATCCTTATGTATGCTGTCATATATCGCGATATTATCTTCATCCATAAAGAAGGGCAGATAGTTCTTTTGTATCTGAGCCGATATATGCTCCGCCTGATCCTTTACAGGCTGATCGTTAAATATATCAGCAATATTTTCCATTATCCTGGCTGCAAAAAAGAAAGTACCTGTTTCCATTGCGGTGAAACCGCTTCTTTCCCTTCCTAAGTCCCTTGGAGCATCGGGATAGAATCCAAGACCGGATATGAAACCTCTGTCATCACATTTTGCACAGAGGCCTTTCCATATCTGCTTAAGGGCAGGGTAGCAGTCCTTTAGCAGACCTATATCATCCGTATCACAGTAATACTGGTAGCAGAGCGATATGAAAAGGGCGTCAGTGGAACCGAACTGCATGGTCTGTAATATATCGTAATTACGGTCATATCTGTGGGGAACGCTTCCGTCTTTAAACCGGTGAGACAGTATGAAACGTATGATCTTTTCCTGTCCTTTATAATCGCCCCATTTTCCCATTTCAGCGGCGGTGACGATGTTGTCCCATCCCCAGACCCAGTAATAACTGCTGGCTGATCCTCTGGTCATACCGGTATCGGGCTGTTTTGCCGCTTCGATATATCTGGGTATCCATTTGAGCATTGCAGAGATCTCGGGATATCCTTCGATAAATATGGAGGGCTGTTTATCGTACAGTTTTTCATACCTTTTATGGCTTTTTTTTGCCAGCCCTTCCATGCTGCTCAATATCCTCTGCGATTCCATTTCAACGCCTTTTGCATCATCCGCAAAAGATATGGTAAAATGCAGCATAGAAGCTTTCTTTACCGGTCCGAACCCAAGGTATATATTATTATCATCTTTATCCAGATCAAACTTGGGCAAAGAAGAAAAACCCATGACACATGTCGAGTCTATGAAAAGCTCAGTGCTTTCGTAAACGGAAGGGAGCGCATCGGGCAGGACATCAAGATTGTTCACATCGGTACCATCCGCGCAGCCGAATATCCTCTTGTGATCCTTTACAGGGATAAGATAAGCCCCCTTATTCTTCACCCAGTCGCTTAAGAGGTACCTGTTATTTCCCTTCATGATCACTTTATTATTTGAGGTATCAGTCTGTTCCCATTGTATTTTTCCGTGTACATTGGTATAGAGCCTGTTCATATCAAAGCAGACCGTAAAATCCTCCGCATCAGTTAAAAACTCTGTCTGTATCAGTACCGAACAGCCTTCTGCCATTGCCGACATCACACAGCTGATACCGTTACCGTTTGAAATATCCGCTATACATGCCCAGGCTGAAGATCTGTATCCGGATATTTCAAAATACTGTGATCCGGTCCGAAACCGCATCGCAGGCATGGCATATGGGCTTGTCACCATTTTTGAATTACGGCTGACAGGCTGAATGCCATGGTAGTCAAGCGCGCATATACCCATTTTACAGAAGCATGCGGATACCTTTGCATCCGTTATCCAGTTGCATGGGGTAACAAGGTCATGAAAACCGGATGGGTATACAAGCATATCTTTATCGAAGTATTTACCTATATCCATATATCTTCCCCATACCCAGATCGGAAACCACCGATCCATTGACTATCTTTCCACCCTTGAATGTATCATCGGGGAAATATACGGACACCTTGTTGTTCTTTTTTATCCATTCCAGCTCATGTTCAGTGATCTTCCTTGCATGGCCCGGATCTGAATCGTATGATGCCAAAAAAGAATATGATACCGAATCAGGAGCGCAGTCATTTCGAAGAAGCTGTATCTTTTCTCCCATGGCTGTCATATCGCCTTCCCACATCCATCTGTAGTCATGCCAGTCCTGTCCGAATGCTTTTTTGAACATAGGCTCGTCAAGACCGTCATATCCCCAGTCATATACGTTTTTAGATATACTGCCAAAGTTCCAGAGTGCGATATCGACTCCGAACTGTCCTTTAAATTCCAGGTGGTCGTGCTGATCTCTTACCGAATCGGAATATATGAGGTAATTCTGGTCATACGGAAGACCGCCTTTCACTTCGTCCCTTATAGCAAGCGCTCCTTCGTCCTTCAAATATATGACGGTCCTTATCCATGTCTGTAAAGGTATGTCTATAGGTTCAGTCTGATAACGGAAGTTCCATTCTGGATCGCGCATTGGCCATATAGGCCATTCCTGTATACGGGATATGGTAACTTTCGTTATGATGCAGTCCGCTTTTGGCGTGGAAGCAAAATATAGCACCTTCCCCCGCGACTCATCAGTCCTGTGGTCTATGCTTATCCTGTTATGCAGGAACGAAGCGTCACAGGAAGGGAAGTACTGGCTCCCTATATCCGCTAATATGGGTACACCCTTTGCATACCATATCATGCTGCCCTCGTCATGGTCGTAATGCATGCATGCCTCTCCGCATTTGACTGAAAGATAGCCGTCTTCTGCTTTCATGACCGCTCCGAAGCCCGGGTAATAACGACTTTCGGGTCCGTGATTTTCAACAGCTGCAAGATCCGGATCTATGAGCGCGACTGTTTTAAAAGTGGAGTTGAGTTCTCCGCCTGCATTGAATACAGGTTTACCGGCTCCTATCCACGAGCGCATCATGCGTTTACTGAAATCTTTATTGTCCTTAGCCATATTCGCAGCCCATGCGAATATATTCATAAAACCCTGTGACCAGTAGTTGGCCGCGGTGTCTCCAAGAGTAGGCATCATCTTTGTTCCGCACCGTATATCTTTTATAGTCTGTATGGATGCAAGAAAATCCATTGTTTCCATAAATTTAGTATTTTTGAAATTGTCCCTGTATCCGCAGTTCTTCAATACGGTGAATAACAGGATGAGGTAGTTCATGGAGTATGCCTGGTAGTTCGGAGCCTCTATCCAGGCACCGCCTTCAAGTACCCCAGTATCCAGTTCATTTTCTATTTCTTTCTGCACATATGATACCCATTTCTTAGAGTCGCGATAACCGCTAAGAAGACAGGCAAGCGTGCCTAAAGTGGAAAAACGGTCGCTGTGGAAATTGCGGTTGCCTTTTTTGAATCCTGCGGCTTTATCAGGCCAGTAATCGGGACTTGCCGTACACTGCGCAAGAAAAGCAAAAGCGTTCAATATGAAAACATGATCTTCTTTTGTGTAGCAAGGTGAAGAAGCCGTAAGGTCGTAATCAAGTGCGACAAGGCGCAGAGGCCTGCTAAGCCTTATGCATACTATCTCGTGTAGGCTGTACCCCATTTTGG
>JBAYNV010000183.1:0-4191 GCA_041678685.1 Clostridia bacterium | reverse complement strand
TGTCAACAGTATTATCAGGGAAAAATACAGCCGGTTCTTGAATATATCCTTTTTTGTCAGGTTACTCCTATTCATGTTTCCTCTCTTTTTTCTGGTTCTCAGCCTGTTCATATGCCAATATGATCTTCTGTACCAGTTCATGTCTGACTGCATCCCTGTGCGTCAGATATGTGATCCCAATACCTTCTGTATCACTTAATATCTTTATTGCAGCTATGAGACCGGATTTCTTGTCGGTGGGCAGATCTATCTGGGTTATATCACCGTTTACGACTACTTTTGAACCAAAACCCATTCTGGTCAAAAACATCTTCATCTGTTCCTCTGTAGTGTTCTGGGCTTCATCAAGTATTATGAACGCATTGTCCAGCGTGCGTCCTCTCATATATGCCAGCGGTATTATCTCTATGATCCCTTTTTCCTTATTCCTTGTCACCGAATCAGGACCCATAAGTTCGAACAATGCATCATATAAAGGACGAAGGTAAGGGTCTATCTTGCTTTGCAGGTCTCCCGGCAGGAATCCCAGCTTCTCTCCTGCTTCCACAGCAGGCCTTGTAAGTATTATCCTCTTTACTGTCTTTGTACGAAAGGCGGTCACTGCCATAGCCACCGCTAAAAAAGTCTTACCTGTCCCTGCAGGGCCCACTCCTATCGTAATACCGTTATTCCTAATCGTTTCACAATACTTCGCCTGCCCCAGCGTCTTTGCCTTCACAGGTGACCCCGATGCATTAAGGCATACATATTCGGTTGGCAGACCCACCATGGTCCCGTCATTGCTATTTATGAGGTCGTACAGATATATTATGTTCTGTTTATTTATTTCCTCGCCTGACTGTGCGATCTCTATGAGCTTATCGATCAGCTCCTCAGCTTTATTAACGTCTTCTGCGTCGCCTCTGAGCCTTACCTCACTGCCTCTTACTATTATTGATACTTCCATGAGATTTTCTATGACATGCAGATTCTGATCCCCACTCCCGAAAACGCTCATCATATCACTCAGATTTTCAAAATTTATCAGTCTTTCCATTGACTCCTTAAACAAAATAACTCCTTACTTTCTTTTCTGTTTTATGCTTCCTTTTTATACTTTCCTGATAACTGGTGCATCGCATATACAGTGCCTGAGGAAAGACTGTGCTCTATTTTCGACGCTTCGATATCTGCTGTCGCGGTATCAACTCCCAGGACATCCTTAAGAAATTTCTCTATCATTATGTGTTTTCCGGTCATGCTTTTTACGGCATTGATCCCGGCGTCTGTCAGAAAGATGCATCCGTATTTGATCTGTTGCGCATAACCTGCTTTGGAAAGCTTCATTACAGCATTATTGGCCGACGCTTTTTTTACCCTCATTTTAAGGGCAAGATCGGTAAGCCTCACGCCTTTATTTGCATACGATAATTCATATATGCATCTCAAGTAATTTTCCATGGATTCCGTTATTTCATTCATGTTTTCCTCCGGGCGGCACGCATTTGTTAGCCTTATCTTACCACAGAAACAGCAGTCATACAACTGTGTTTGTGATATACTGAGTTAAGAAGAAAGGCATTGAATATGAAAGCACATGAAAGATTTTTAAAGTATGTAACATATGATACGACATCCGATGGCACAAAAAAAACATGTCCGAGCACGGAAGGACAGCTCGTTCTGTCGAAAGATATCGCGGATGAAATGAAAGCATTGGGCATATCCGACGCGCACATGGATGAACATGGATATGTATATGGCCATATACCCGCATCTGAAGGCTGCGAAGCTTACGATCCTATTGGCTTTATAGCGCATGTCGACACATCCGATGCCGTCAGCGGCAAAGCTATAAAAGCAAGGATAGTGAAGGATTATGACGGAGGTGACATATTACTCAACAGCGAGCTGAATCTGGTGCTGTCACCTGTACAATATCAGGAGATACTTAAATACAAAGGCCATGACTTAATAGTCACCGACGGGACGACGCTTCTTGGAGCTGATGACAAAGCAGGAGTCGCAGAGATAATGACATGCGCTGAAATGCTTTTACAGGATAAAACAAAAAAGCACGGGAAAATATGTATAGGATTCACTCCCGATGAAGAAATAGGAAGAGGAGCGGATCTGTTTGATATAAAGAAGTTCGGTGCTTCGTATGCATATACTGTCGATGGCGGGCCTTTAGGTGATGTTGAATATGAGAATTTCAACGCAGCCGGCGCAAACGTAAAGATCAACGGGCTTTCAGTCCATCCGGGCGGTGCAAAGAATGTAATGAAGAATGCGATACTGATCGCATATGAATTCAACGCGCTTCTTCCCGCATGCGAAACTCCTTCACATACGGAAGGCCGCGAAGGGTTCTATCATCTGTGTGAAATACGCGGTAATGAGGAACTGACGACCCTGCACTATATACTTCGGGATCACGATTCCAATAAGCTTGATGCCAAAAAAACAAGGATGCACCTCGCATCCGATTATATCAACAGGATATACGGAGCAGGCACTGTGGATCTTTCGATACATGATTCATACCGGAACATGGGTGAGATGCTGAAACCAAACATGTATATAGTCGAAAGGGCAAACAGAGCTTATGCCGCATTCGGATACACGCCCACATCGCATGCTATAAGAGGCGGGACGGACGGAGCAAGATTATCATATATGGGTCTTTTATGCCCTAATATAGCTACAGGCGGGCATAATGCCCACGGCAGATTTGAATATGCTTCTATAAATGAGATGGAAAAAATGGCTTCTATCCTTGTATATATGGCCTGCGATATCAGTCGATAGTAGGATTCTGTGCCAGATATTCGTTTATAAAGGGCTCTATATTTCCATCCATGACCCCGGCGACATCGCCTGTCTCATATTCGGTCCTGTGATCTTTTACCATAGTATAAGGGCAGAACACATATGAACGTATCTGGCTCCCCCATGATATTTCCTTCTGGACTCCCTTAAGGTCTGCTATCTGGGCTTTATTTTCCCTGATCCTGGCTTCCTCAAGTTTTGAAATGAGCATCTTCATAGCGGTATCCTTGTTCTGAAACTGACTTCTCTCAGACTGGCATGCCGCAACGGTATTTGTCGGTATATGTGTTATTCTGACTGCAGAATCCGTCTTGTTTATGTGCTGTCCGCCCTTGCCGGAAGAACGGTAAGTATCTATCCTCAGATCCTCCGGATTTATCGTTATCTCTATGTTCTGTGATATCTCGGGTATTATTTCGCATGATGCGAAGGATGTATGCCTTCTGCCTGCTGCATCGAACGGGGATATGCGTACAAGCCTGTGTACGCCGTTTTCACCTCTTAAATAACCAAACGCATACTCGCCTTCAACATATACAGTAACTGATTTTATTCCGGCGCCTTCTCCTTCGAGATAATCCGTTACCGCATACTTGAATCCATTGTTCTCAAAATATCTTGTATACATACGAAACAGCATTTCAACCCAGTCGCATGCTTCCGTGCCGCCTGCTCCGGCATGCAATGTCAGATATGCATTATTCTTATCATTAGGACCGTTTAGAAGAGAGAACATACGGATGGCCATATATGTAGCTTCAAGGTCTTTTTTGCCCTGCATAAGCTCTTTTCCCATATCCGCATTTTCCGGATCTTCCTCAAAGAATTCCAAAAGGACAAAACAGTCCTCTAACTTTGTTTTCAGGCTCTTTGCTTTTGCGACTCTGTCTTTGAGTACCTTCATTCTCTGGAGAACTCTTTGGGTGTTCTGGCTGTCATTCCAGAAACCGTCTTTTGCAGCCTCAGCTTCAAGTCCTTCGATTTCCTTTTTTGCGTTTTCTATATCCAGACTCTTTATGAGTTTCTCTGCATTTTCTTTTAAAGCATTGAGCTCTGTTTTCGTAATACCTGTATCTATCATTTTATACTGACCAAAAACCTTTCCATTCTATTTAAAGCTTCTTTTATGTTTTCAAGGGAGCTCGCATATGTCGCTCTGAAATATCCCTCGCCGTTACTGGAGAAAGCTGTTCCGGGCACCACCAGTACCTTGTATTCCAACAGCAGCCTGTCGCAGAATCCGTCTGACGTCAGACCGGTCTTCTTTATATTCGGGAATACATAAAATGCTCCGAGGGGTTCAAAACATTCCAGCCCGATCTCTTTGAGACCATTGTAGAAGTAACGCCTTCTTACATCATATTCGCCTCTCATGCTGTC
>JBAYNV010000182.1:0-4207 GCA_041678685.1 Clostridia bacterium | reverse complement strand
TGCAGGGAAAACGCATTGAAGGTGCTGGAAAAACAATGACCGCATTGCTATCTAATGCGGATAGATATATTATGGTTATATCAGAAAAACAAACGGATCTCTCGTAAATATACTATGGGTAAGGTTTGTTCACTTTAATTTTCAGGAGGACGGACGTAATGAAAGACATAACGATTAAAAGAATAGACATGCATGTACATGTACGTATGTATTTATCCGAACTGGAACGCGAAACGGCCATGACCCGGCCTGCACGTCCGGATCAGACGTATGCAACGCCTGAGGATATAAGAAAAGCATATGAACAGCTTGATATAGAAAAAGGGGTCCTTCTTCCGGGGGTATCTCCTGAGGGCGGAGATTATTCTATAAGCAATGAAGAGACATTCAGGATAGCCACGAAGTATCCTGATCTGTTTTACTGGTTCTGCGGGATCGATCCCAGATGGGGGAGCAACAGGCCTGATACGGATCTGAGTTACTTTATAAATCACTGGAAAGCCCTGGGAGCAAAGGGCATCGGGGAAATGACATGTAAAATGCCTTTTGACGACCCGAAGGTCCAGAATCTTTTCTATCATGCGGAAAAATGCGATATGCCTGTACTTTTCCATATAGGGACAGACAGATGTGCGTACGGATTTTATGATTCTGTCGGGCTTCCACAGCTTGAAAGGGCTTTAAAGCGTTTTCCGCATCTTACGTTCATAGGCCATTCCGCTCCGTTCTGGGCAGAGATAAGCGGCGACTGTCAGGAGGAAACAAGAAACCAGTATCCTAATGGTCCTGTTACTGAGGGCGGACGTATAGGCCGGCTTATGCGGGAATATCCGAATCTGTCAGCGGATCTGTCTGCCAACAGCGGGTTCAATGCGATCACGCGCGATCCGGAGTTCTCATACGGATTTCTTGAGGAATTCCAGGACAGGTTATTTTATGCGACGGATATATGTGCTCCCGTACAGTATGGATTTTTCAAACTTGCAGATTTTCTTCTTGATGCTGTCAGAAATGAAAGGATCAGTCAGGATGCATACAGGAAGATCTCAAGGTCAAATGCATTGAAATTGCTGGAAAGAAAATAGTAAAGGGTATTGAAATATTTAGATAATAAGATATAATATTAAATAGGATAGGATATTGATAAATGGATTCAACAAGGAATACGATACAAAGGGATATAGTGTTGACGATGGTAAGGTCGATGACTGACCATCCTTCGGCTGATGCGGTATATGCAAAAATACACGGTGAATATCCCTCGATCAGCAGGGCTACAGTATACAGGAATCTCGAGTACCTGTCCCGTAGCGGGCAGATACTTCATGTAGAGATGCCAAACGGTGCTGACTGTTATGATTTCAATACCAGTGATCACTGTCATATCCGTTGTGAGAAATGCAAAAAGGTGTTCGATATCAGCGTGCCTTTCAGCACGCGGATATTGGAAAATAAAACTGATCCTGACGGTTTTCTCATAACGAAATGTAATGTGACTTTTACGGGTATATGCCCGGCATGTAGCGGTGTATCAGAAGGAGGAGCATGTAATGAATAATGCTGCTATGTTTAAAATAGGTTATGGATTATATGTCCTTACCGCAAGAGAAGGTAAAAAAGATAACGGCTGCATCATTAATACTTTAGTCCAGGTGACAGACCAGCCTAAGAAAGTATCGATAACGGTAAGTAAAGCCAACTACACAAATGAAATGATAGAAAGGACAGGGATATTCAATATATCCTGTCTTACAGTCGAGACACCCTTTGATGTGTTCAGGCATTTCGGATTCCAGTCAGGGAGGATAACTGACAAATTCCAGGACCGTGAGGAGATGAGGGCGGAGAACGGACTGATATACCTTACTTCATACTCGAATGCATATCTTACCTGCAAAGTGACCGATATGATAGATATGGGGACACATACCATGTTCATTGCTGATGTGACCGGAGGTGATGTGTTATCGGATATAATGTCGATCACATATGCATATTACCATGCATTCACAAAACCGAAACCCGTGAAAAGCGGCATAAAAACAGGATGGCGCTGCAGGATCTGCGGATATATTTATGAAGGTGAAAACCTTCCTGCTGATTTTATATGCCCCATATGCAAGCATGGAGCGCAGGATTTTGAGAAGATAACGATGGATGATACAAATAATAACGATGAAAAGGAGAAAACAATGGCAGATTTAAAGGGAACAAAAACAGAAGCAAATCTTAAGACAGCATTTGCAGGGGAATCACAGGCGAGAAACAAATACACATATTTCGCTTCACAGGCAAGAAAAGACGGATATATGCAGATAGCTAATATTTTCGAGGAAACGGCTGACAACGAAAAAGAACATGCAAAATTGTGGTTCAAAGCGCTTAACGGCATCGGGGCAACGGATGAAAATCTGCTGCATGCAGCTGAAGGCGAGAATTACGAATGGACAGATATGTATGTGAATATGGCAAAAGATGCTAAGGAAGAAGGCTTTAAGGAAATCGCGTTTCTGTTCGAAAAAGTAGCAAAGATCGAGAAAAGCCATGAGGACAGATACAGAAAATTACTGAAGAATCTCAAGGATGGTCTTGTATTTTCAAAGGATCAGGAAATGATCTGGCAGTGTTCGAACTGCGGACATATAGTAGTAGGCAGGAAAGCACCTGATGTCTGCCCGGTATGCCAGCATCCAAAAGCATATTTCCAGGTCAAGGCAGAAAACTATTGATAAAGTAAATTTAAACACATAAAGAAATCAAACGACAGCATCTGCTGTCGTCTTTATTACTGTTATCCTAATGTATATATATCAATACTTACCGACTCTCTTGACAGTCTTCACTATCTCTTTGAAGTTATCCAGAGTGACCGTATTGGGTATGGAATGATCCGAAGAGAAGATGTAGCCGCCGTTTTCCTTAAGTATAGGAACAAGCCTTTCAATCTCTCTTACGACAGCATCCTTGTCATCCCATAAAACCGCATTAAGGCCTCCGTGAAGCACAAGCCTGTCTCCATATTCCTTTTTCAGTTTCACAGGATCCATTCCCGCTTTGATTTCCAACGGGTTCAAAGCATCTATCCCTATTTCAACGAGCTGAGGGACAAGAGTCATTATATCCCCGCAGGAATGCAGGTGAGCATATATCCCTTTGTTGTGAGCCCATTCAACAGCCCTTTTGTGATACGGTTTCAACATTTTGCTGTATGTATCCGGCGAGAAGAAGGTGGTATTCTTGTAACCCATGTCATCCGGCCAGCGTATGGCATCAAATCTGTATCCTCTGTCCCATATTTTATCGAAGAGTTTTATACAGCTGTCAAGATATGTTTCGAACATATCCATTACCCATTCGGGTTCCTCCATCATGGCTATAAGGGTAGTTTCCGTGCCCACCATCCATGAATGGGTAACATCGAATCCAAACCAGAAACCAGCCTGTACCCATTGGCCCTGCGCTTTCCATTGCTCATATCTGTTCTCGATGTATTTCCAGTCTATCCTTTCGGTATCTTCCTGTATGCGTTTCTTCGTTTCCTCAAACCATATTTTTGAGGTCGAGACTTTATGGTCCAGAAATTGCGGAGTGGAATCCAATACTTTGAATTTTTTAAGAGTCACTCCCGATTCGGTCGTATATATCCTGTATGTATCTGTTTCTTCTATTGTTTTGACTTCGTAGTTCGGAGATGTGTTGACACCTATACTGGCTACCTTATCGACATCGAAATGGTCTCTCCAATCCATACCTATAGGCATGCCTTCATTCTGCCAGCGGCGTATCGTGCCTTCCCAGGGAGCATCTATTATAGGGACACGGTCAGCTTCCTTGTGTTCAAACATTCTTTTGAAACGTTCTTTTGACGTCATAACATTCATAGATGATACCCCCGGTGAAAATCATTAATCCCATTTTATCAGCAAGGAGTGTAAAGTCAATGTCAATGAGGTATAATCCGTTTATGGAAAACTGTGATTTAATGAGCAGATGGCAGAAAGAGGAAAAAGAAGTATTTACAGGATGGGATTTTTCGCATCTTGACGGCAGGTATGAAAGAACGGAACTTCCATGGGATTACAGGAGCGAAGTAAAAAAGTATCTGAAGAGGGAAATGAAACTTCTTGATATGGGTACAGGCGGAGGAGAGTTTTTGCTTACTTTGGATCATCCGTATGAAAATACGACTGTTACTGAAGGCTATTCT
>JBAYNV010000181.1:0-4254 GCA_041678685.1 Clostridia bacterium | reverse complement strand
CATATCAGCTATGCAGGATACTGAGATAGCCATCCCTATAATAGTAGCTATAGCAATACATAACATACCGGAAGGTATTGCTGTTTCTGTTCCTATTTACTGCGCGACAGGGAGCAAGAAGAAAGCATTCCTGTATTCGTTTGCTTCAGGCCTTTCCGAGCCCTTAGGCGCGGTCATTGGATACCTGATATTATTGCCTTTTATAAATGATACCGTTAACGGCATACTGCTTGCGGGTGTTGCAGGTATCATGGTATTCATATCATTAGACGAACTGCTGCCATCTGCAAGGGAATATGGAGAAGGGCATTTGTCCATCTATGGACTCGTTGCCGGAATGGCTGTTATGGCATTCAGTATTTGGCTGTTTATATAATCAGAAGTCTATCTGGAAATAAATGTGATAAAGTCACGGTATTATGCTGCAGTTGATATATAATGTGATCATAAGTTAATGGATAATGACTTAAGGAGGTAACAAAATGGCAGTAATAAAATTAACCAAGGACAATTTCGATAAAGAAGTAATGAAGTCCGATATGCCTGTTCTGATAGATTTCTGGGCAAGCTGGTGCGGCCCCTGCAGAATGGTTTCTCCCGTTGTAGATGAAATAGCGGAAGAAGTACAAGGCAAGAAGGTAGGCAAGGTGAATGTTGATGAAGAACCTGAACTCGCTCAACGTTATGGAGTAATGAGTATTCCTACTTTAGTTGTTATAAAGAACGGCACTGTTGTAAAGAAGGCAGTAGGAGTTCAGCCGAAACAGACTATTCTGGATATGTTCAAATAACGTATATAGAAGAAAGTCTTTGGATTCTTATTGGATTATTGACGAATAAAACGATACTGTGTTCAGTATCGTTTTAATTTTTCATGATCTATAGTTAATATCAATATGTATGAGCAAAATAATTATTACAGCTCCAGTTTCAGGTCTCCAAGCTTTATAATATTCTTCTTCCTCATTATCTCGGATACGAACAAAGCTATGACAGCAGGTAGTATGAACTGCACTGCGATTATCTCAACTATTATGAGCCATATGGGAAAACCGTCAGCCAGCATAGTTTTAAACGTCATTATCGGTCCGACGAGTCCCGATGTTCCCATACCCGAACCTGTCGCGTCGCATGTCATGCCAAGAGCCCATGCGGATACGGGGCCGGCTATTGCAGAAGCGATAGTAGGGGGTAGCCAGATCACAGGTTTCTTTATTATGTTAGGCATCTGCAACATGGATGTTCCCAGGCCCTGTGCGATCAGTCCGTTGACTTTATTCTCCCTGTAGCTGCTTACGGCAAAACCGATCATCTGAGCGCAGCAGCCTGCCACAGCAGCTCCTGCAGCCAGACCCTGAAGGTTAAGTATTATACCCAAAGCGGCAGAACTTATAGGAAGGGTAAGAGCAAGTCCCATGACAACGGCAACAACTATTCCTAAAAGTAAAGGCTGCTGTTCCGTGCCCCAGTTTATGATAGCTCCGACATTCGTCATGAATGCCGATATAGGAGGTCCTACGAGCAATCCGACCGATGCGCCTGTAATAATCGTCACGATAGGTGTGACAAGGATATCGACTTTCGTTTTACCTGAAACAAGATGGCCTATTTCAATACCTGCCAATGCGCCTATAAATGCTCCTAAAGGTTCCCCGGGTCCTGCCAGTAAAAGGGATGTCCCTGAAAATGCTGCACCTGAAAGTATACTGCCTGCGAAAGCTCCTGCCATGCCCGCCGCAGCTGCTGAAACTGTGACAAGTATGGATTCCTTGAACTTATATGCTACTCCAACGCCTATTCCTGCGCCTGTCAGTGCTTTTGCGACTCTTGCGATCATGGTAAGATATCCACCCACTGTACCGCCTATCATTGATGCGATCTGTGCGAGGATCGTTCCGACTATCAATGTCGAGAACAGTCCCAGAGCCATTCCTGATAAACCATCAATGAACACATGATTCATATATTTTTTGAATTTTATCCAAAAAACGCCTTTATTCTTTTTCTCCATAATTTATCTTCACTCCGTTAGTTGTTTTTCATATTGAACTACATATCGTGGACTATGTCAAATAAAAGAAGTCAGATCGTTAAGAATTTAACAATCTGACTTCTAGATCCTGCTGGGTTTTGGATTGTTTTGCCTCACTGTATGTGGTAGAATCTGCATACTGGGAGATAGTAAATGAAATCTTCGACTAGAAAAATGGTTATAACAGCTTTAGGTCTGGCAATTGGATTAATGCTTCCGTTTTTGACCGGACAGATACCCACATTGGGAAGTATGATGCTGCCCATGCATTTACCGGTACTTATTGTGGGTTTCATATGCGGATGGCCATATGGGCTGATGCTTGGAGCTGTACTCCCGATATTAAGAAGCCTTGTATTTGCAATGCCTCCCATGTATCCGACAGCCATAGCAATGGCATTTGAACTTGGCGTATACGGATGTATATCCGGTCTGCTTTATAAAGTATTTCCTAAAAAACCTTTATACACGTACCTCACCCTTATATCATCCATGCTTGGTGGGAGAGTGATATGGGGAGCTGCAAGTTATGCTCTCTATGCCGTTGCAGGAAATGCTTTTACATGGCAGATATTCCTTGCAGGTGCTTTTATAAACGCAATTCCCGGTATCATTTTACAGATAGTGCTGGTACCTCTTCTTGTTATGGCTTTAAAGAAAAACAGATATTTACAATAATAATGTTATTTTTTAAGGAACTTTTCGCGTATAAGCTTTTTAAATTTAGCTGGTTCTTCTCCCAAAGGGCCATGCGCTGAATTTTCAAACCAGATAAGGTCCTTGTCCGGTGCTTTGATCACATCATAATATCCCTGTATCAGATCCGAAGGTGTATTTTTGTCATGTCTTCCCTGAAAGATATAATAAGGGACTTTATACGTAGTGCAATCCTTACGGAAGTCATAATCGACCAGTGACGGCCACATAGAGGACAGGACAAGCTTGTAACCCTGTATCATTCCCCATTTATCACTTAGCGAATATTCTTTGGAAAGCAGTATGGGTTTCACAAAGCTTTTGAAATAGGTGGTCTTCTTCATGGAATGACCTCCATATTTCTTCATAATCTTTCTTTCAGCCATAAGTCCTTTAAAGCATGGTTTATACTGCCCGCGAATGGGAGGACCTACTTTTTTAAGTATCTTAACAGCTTTTCCATCCTTCGCTTCGGTCGCCTTCTCTAAAGTATATGCATAGCATATGTCTTCATTTTGTATACCGTTAACGACCTGTCCGTATCCTATGTATCCCCCTATATGTTCGGGATATCTGTATGACAGGAACGTGCCAAGTTCCGTACCCCAGCTGCCGCCTATCAGATATACCTTATCCTTATCCAGTTCATTGCACAGATATTCAACCAGAGCTCTTGCATCCTCCACGAGCTGGTCGACATTAAGGGTTTTCGGATCCACCTTATGATATGAACCGCCAGTGCCTCTCTGATCCCATGCGACTATCGTAAAATCATCCAAAAGGTCATCCTGCGAAGCCATGATGTCATGCCGGTTCGATATGCCCGGGCCTCCATGAAGGAAAAGGATAACAGGCAACTCCTTATTATCCGAACGTATATGGATTTTCTGATCGAATCCATTCAAAGATACTTTTCTTATACTGTCTATTACATGATCCATCTGGTCTTCTCCTGTGAAATAATATTATTAAATACATACATTCTAATGCTAAACGTGATTATTAACAATGAATGATGTTGAATTTTGCAAACGTGCATTGCATTTATCACTTACAGTTGTTAATATTTACATATTGATAATATTTATTACAGACGGGAGCGGTCAATGAAGAAACAGATCAGTACGGGTCGTATCTTTACCCTATGTCTTGCAGAATTTGCACGTGCCATCATAGGCGGGCTGGTGATTACTTATCTATTGAAGTTTTTCAATGTTACGGAAGCAAGCGGGCTTCCCTTACTGATCCCTGTCGGTATGATAGGGCTTTTAAGAGGTATAGGCGTTATATTTGATGCTGTAACAGACCCGATAGTCGCATCATGGAGTGATAAGTGTAAGAATAAGAACGGAAGAAGGATACCCTTCATGCGTTATGCAGCCATACCCTATGCGGTCACATGTCTTCTTATATTTTTCCCTCCGGTAACAGACATCAGCTGGATAAATGTAGTCTGGATCTCTTTCTTTCTTCTTGCATATTACATGGCTTCCACTTTATACTGCATCCCATATATGGCACTGTCT
>JBAYNV010000180.1:0-4268 GCA_041678685.1 Clostridia bacterium | reverse complement strand
CGAACCTACATAAGTCCTTCTGTGTCCCCTTATCTCAGCTTCATCCTTTATACCGCCTAATGACATTCTGACATATTTACGGTTTATGGCATCTGCGATCGATTTTACTATCGATGTCTTGCCTGTACCCGGAGGGCCTACAAGACACAATATGGGAGCATCGTATTTATTGCTGAGCTTCTTTGCTGCGATATACTCTACTATTCTTTCCTTTACTTTTTCCAGTCCGTAGTGGTCGCGGTCAAGTATCTTCTGCACATGCTTTATGTCCAGCTTTTCCTTTGTCTCGATGCCGTATGGAATCTCGATAAGGGAATCCATATATGATCTGATCACTGATGCTTCAGGCGACATAGGTGACATTTTATTAAGCTTGCCGAGTTCTTTTGTAAGCTTTGTTTTGACTTCTTCAGGTACTTTATCGGAAGCTATCGCTTTGAGGAACACATCGAGTTCGTCATCATCAAGATTTTCGTTATACTCTCCCAGTTCCTCCTGTATCGCTTTAAGCTGTTCCCTTAAGTAGTATTCCTTCTGCTTATCGTCTATCGTGCTCTTTACCTTAGTGGCAAGATCCCTTTCAAGTTTTAATATCTCTATCTCGTTTACAAGAAGCGGAAGCAGATCGTTTGCTCTTTTTATCCCGTCAAGCTGTTCTATGAATGACTGGATGACCTCGGGCTTCAATATCATCCCGCCTATCATCGTATCAGCAACGATACCGATATCATCCGAACCGATAACGCTGAATATGACCTCATGGGAAACACGTCCGAGAAGATTCACATACTCTTCAAACAGGTCGCTCAGTTTTCTGTAAAGCGCTTCAAGCGAATTGCTCTTGATCCCCGCGCCGGTCGAGTCGCATATCGAACATACCGCAGTAAGATAACCTTTTTTAGTCGTCATTTCCTCGAGCTTTGCTCTTTTTAAACCTTCTACAAGTATACGGCAGGTCCTGCCAGGAAGCCTCAGCACCTGTTTTACATTGGCTATAGTGCCATATTCATACAGCTCGTGCTTTTTAGGGTTTTCAACAGTGGCATCTTTCTGCATAACCAGAAGGACCTGGCCGTTTTCCTCCATTGCCTTTTCCAGTGCAGTAATGGATTTTTCTCTGCCTACGTCAAAGTGTGTCACCATATATGGTACGACCGCCACTCCTCTTAAAGGGATAAGCGGGATCTTTATTATATTAACTGTTCCAATTTCATTTTCCATCTGTATTATCCTTTTTTGTCATGTAGCCTAATAACGCATGACACTTTCGATCCGTCAATACATTCTATCAAAAAAACGTTTATAAATCAAAATATATGCTTTTTAACCTTTTTGCACTACTTTTATATCCGCAATGCCTTTATCGACCATTTCCGCTTTTTTATCAACGGAATGTATATCTTCGCTGTCTTTATCTCCATATCTGACGGAAATATATTCATCAGTAAAATCATTGAATACCTTATCGGTCAGTTCCTGACTGTCTTCGACCGCACTGACTTTATCAAGTATCTCTTCCGGGGTGTCTGACACGGATATCTCGATATTCCTCAATTTCAGCCTTTCCAAAGCAAATCCGTACAGGTACCTTATTTTCTCCCTGTACTGTGCGATACCTGCAAGTTCTCTTAAAGTATATCTGTATCTGTATACAGGCTTCCTCTTTTTACGTTCCGGTCTTGTTTTAACGAATTCGTTTATATCCTCGAACTCCTCATTTTTTTCTTCTTTCTTTTGCGCTTTACCGCCGGTGAAGGTGTCATTTATCTTTTCAAACAGCCACTTGAATAACTGTATAAGTTTCTTAACAAGGAAATACAAAATTGCAGCTGCAAGAAGGCTTATTAAAACTATAAGGACGGTCCTTAAAAAAGGGCTTACCGTTCCTGTGTCATATACGGGTGCTGTATCGGTCTCAGCAACCTCTGTGGTATACTCAGTTTCTTCTGTTTTTGCATACAGTTTGTAGAACATTTTCATTATCCATGTAGCAGCTGCAAGCAGACCAGAAACCATGACATCCCCAATTTCACTCAGAACATTTCGGAAGAAAAAGATCACAAGATACAGGCCGAAGAAAAGATAAATGAGAAAATCATTTCTTTTTCTCAATGATTTTATATTCTCGACATTAACATTCTTGGAATAAACAAACAGATCCTCAAGTTTCATCCTGTTTATAACAAGCAGATAATACAGAAGATATATCGATCCGAATATCCATGTCATATCCCTGAAATGGTCATCATGTATCGGAAAGTATGCAAGCATGAATGTAAAACCGATCGGTACAATGCCAAGATACAGTATCTGCCTTTTGCTTGTCTGCGCATAATCATACATGCCGTTTCCTATACCAAGTATGAAGAAAACAGCTGGTATGATGCCGCATCCGAGGATTGAGTAAACAACAGTGTTACCTGTCAAAAGACTTGCCGTGATCATAAACGCCATAGGTATCAGCGCAAACAGATAAGCAGGCTGTAAAAGCATATTGATCTTGCCATCCTTATTTGTTCTGACCAGAACTGTCCCTTTTTTATCATATACCTTTACCAGTATCATACCTAAAAACGTGGTCGCAACAAGAATAGAGAAAAGCACAGCCATCCACACATATGCATTTGAGTCTGAAAAAGTATAGTAGTAGTAATATGAGATCGCTCCGAAAGCGCCCATATCGCCCAACAGAGGGAGTATCTTACGCTTTATCTGCTTTTCCGGTAACATATGCCCCCTCCTTTAAAAAGTCTGTATCACGGTTCAGTATGAATACATCCATACCCGGAGGCACTTCCGTATCAACTGATATATTCAGTATAAGGAATTTTACGGTATTGCCTTTATTACGCAATACCTCAGCCTGTTTCACTATGTGTTCATCAAGATATGCTGATATGATATAGACCTGGCTTTCATATATCTCATCAGCGTGTTTTTCCATGAAATCGGGAAAGTCCATACGGTTCTTAAGTATGATCTCGGCAAGCACTACCCGAAGATATCTGAGCTGCTCAGGTCCATATGCCGAATCGGTAAATATCATTTCCTCCGGATTGGATAATATCCCTGCATTTGTACCGAATCTTAACGGAAATCCCATCCCGTAACTTTTTTCAAATACCGTATTCACCACTTTGATGCCAAGTTCAATGACATCTTTGTATTTGACATCGATATACTCCAGAGGATAAGACTTTACATTTAAAAGGACTGTCACGCCTTTCTTTGCCGTAAAATCGTTTTCCTTTACCATAAGCTTCTGCATCCTTGCAGTCGCTCTCCAGTTGACTTTATTCAAAGGATCCCCTTGAACATACTCCCTGGTACCTTTTACTATAAACGGGTCATCGAGTATGAATCTCTTCACTGTCATATCACCAAGCATGTCTCTTGTGGAAAAAAACGCTTCCTCAAGATTGATCGTTCCGGGAAAAACCATGAGCCTGGTATTAGCAGGGAATGCATCGGATTCGGTAAGAGCTCCTAACAGATCGCCTGCGGTAAGTGTAGTGTTATCAATAGTGAATACACCTCTTTTTGCGCACTTCGTATACCATCTTCTAGTTACTTTCTGATGCCCTCTCAGCGAAAACCCGCTGGTAACGCATCTTTCATCCTCTATTATCGAAGAACTGGTATTTGCAAATCTAAGCCATCTTGAAGCATGTATGTCTGCCTTGAGCCATGGGACGAAAACAGCTTTATTGTTGTTTATTATCTCATCAATAAAGATATCATCACCTTCATAAGCCTCATCCTGGCTGAACTTCAAAGAATATTCCAGGTGTCTGAGCAGGAAAAATTTGAAGAAAATTATTTCTCCCGTGAAGAACAGGACCATGGCGATCAGGATAAGGAATAGATCCATCATTTTCGGTTATACTTCCTCTGTCGGTACAGGCACTGTTGCCAGTATTTCATTAATAACGTCGACTGTCCCTTTTGCTCCGTATGAAAGCGAATGTCCTTTGAGCATCACCCTGTGGCATGTAACATTCGGTGCGATCTTCTTTACGTCAGAAGGTATAACGTATTCCCTTCCGTTTATTGCCGCATAAGCTCTTGCCGCCCTCATCAGTGCAAGGCTTCCTCTGGGGCTCAGACCAAGTAAGAGTTTTGTGCTTGTTCTTGTAGCTGAAACTATTCTGACTATATAGTCCTTTATATCATCTGATACCTTTACGCCCGTTACAGCTTTTGATGCTTCAATGACCTGTTTCCTTGTTACAACAGGTTTCAGATCCGCAAGAGGAGCATTTCTTTCG
>JBAYNV010000179.1:0-4318 GCA_041678685.1 Clostridia bacterium | reverse complement strand
GCAAAGCATGAGGTCAACTCATTGGATGAAGATGATAAATATGAACCTACCAAAGTTTTCGTTGCATACGGGATAAATGACATTGCCCAACTCGCTGACATATCACAGGTCGGAGATGTACTTAAGGAAACGGAAAAATACTACATCAGATTAAAAGAAATATATAAAAAAGCTGGAATCTATATTATCACTCCTATATGGTGCTTAAAGACAGAGGAAGACAGCAGGTTCAAAGACATATTTGATCTGTATCGGAAAGAACAGGCATCTATGGCATGTTCATATGGGATGAAGGTATTGGACGGGCTCGACCTTGTCCCTCATGACACAAGGTATTTTCAGGACCAGTCAGTACATCCGAATGATGCAGGATTCCTACACTATAGCGACAATATCCTTAAAAGGATATAGATAATAATTTGCATTTATTGTGCCGTACCCTTCTAATATTGACAATCCCAGTATATTGTTGTACAATAATTATAATATAGTTGGCAAATGAAATAGCAGAATGGTTGCACAAATCAAACAAGATTGTAAATCAAGATAATTTTCGTAGAATGCAATGAAAGTTAAGGAGAGAAAATCATGGCAAGTTTTACAAGTAATTCATATACAATAAATTCAAAAACTGTATATTATAAAGCAATATTAACAAATCATGATGATGTTATAGTAGCTGATATCGGAGATACTGATGATTGTTATGCGGCAGTAAACGGAAGTCTGTACGGAATAAACGGCACTTTTTTTTATATGGGGACACCTCCTGCAGCTGTGCAAGCTGATGGGTATTCAATTGGGGATATTTATAGAATCGCAATTTATGATACGCAGTCTGAAAGAGAATTTGGTTTAATAAATCGGAGAGATGCTAATAATTATGGAAATTGCGGAACATACGTTAAATTAATCAATACATTACCATCAGGCAGGTTTTTATTTTCCGATTCACTAACTGATTTTACCAACTATAGTTATATGAATGAAACAATTACGAGAAGTAATATTAGATATGCAATTGGTGGTATAAACTTATATTTAAATAAAACATACGCAAATGCCAATGAGTATTATGCAGAAACAGATATAAGTGCAGAAGATAGCAGTGTAACTCAATCATCAGTTCACAGAAGCGCAATTATATACATTGGCGGAAATGCAAATGATACAGTTTTACTTACTGTTTTCAGTGGTAACAATGACCTATGTCAGAATCAAAACGGTTTAAGTTTATACGAATTGAGAACTATGATACTAGATATTTGGGGCCCCTCGCTTTATTATGGAATTGCACTAGATGGAGGAGGGTCAACACAAATTGTCTACAAAGAAAACAATCAAAGGAAAACTGTTAGAACAGGAGATGCATATGGAAACACAAGAAAAGTACATACAATGGTATGTACATCTTGGTAAACTTATTCTTTTACTGACACTGATCGTGATGTCCGGCATTCTCGCTGGCTGTAATAACGGAAATACGGCTTCTCCGACACAAAATGAGTTTATATACGATATCGCAGATTCAAAGGTCACTATAACCGGTTATAACGGTTATAGTGATACTGTTACGATTCCGGAATATTTTGAAAATTACCCTGTGACAGGTATAGCAGCAGAGGTTTTTAAAGATCATGCGGAGCTGGTGGATATAAGAATCCCTGATACAGTATCATATATAGGTCATTATGCATTTAAAGGAACAGCCTGGTATGATGCTTTAGATAGTGACTATGAAATTGTCGGAGATGCAGTACTGGTAAAGTACAGCGGTGCCGATATGCGTGTTATAATACCTGAAAATATAAAACATATTTCAGCCTGTGCATTTATGGGAAGGGAAGACATAGTAGGAATAAAGTTACATGAAGAAATAACGAGGATAGAAGATCATTCATTTAGCGGATGCAGCAAACTGTCTGAGGTAACAGATATTGAGCAGGTCACATATATCGGGCAGAGCGCTTTTGAAGGAACAAACATATACGAGTTCATAATACCGTCAGAAGTAAATGTCATCAGAGAAAGGACCTTCTATAATTGCCATAATCTTACACAGCTATATCTGCACGAAAACATCGAAATCATTGAAGATGATGCATTTGGTAATTGCACGGGCCTTGGATCGGTCAGGATAACAGGATCCGATAACAGCCAGATAGATTATCAATACGGATTACAGGGAACGGTTGTGTTGCCTATGGCAATCAAATCTATCGGGAAAGACATATTCAAAGGAGCTGACAGTATTAAAAGCATTTCAACTATTACGATCAAAGAAGGCGTGGGAAGTATAACAAGTGAATATTTTAAATATATAGTTGAACCTAAGAATATATATATCCCTGCTTCGGTGACTTTTATTGATGAAGGTATTTTCAGCGGGTTTCCTGATGTAATGCTTTTGGTATATGAAGATTCATATGCAATGGAATATGCAGAAAATAACGGAATAGATCATGTTATCAGACCGTCACCATTTGCTGATCAATTATTCGAAAAGCTTATAATGGCTGCTTTTTATGCAAAAGGCTGGGAATTTACGTACGAAAATATGCTGATGGTTGAGAAATTGCTTATTTATCCTGATTATATGTCCGAAAATGATATATTGCTTACGGATTACAAAATAGGGCTGAATAGCGACAACTTTATAGCCTTTGTGGAATTTGACGGTACTAACAGGATAAATACTCTGAATGATATGAAATATTTCACAAATGTGACGGACCTTGAAATAGATGCCGTAACGAATATATCGGATATTTCCACGCTTTCATATTGTGATACACTCAAAATACTCTGGATCAATAATGCAAAGATCAAAGATATCCGTCGAATCTCTGATCTTAAGGTATTGACAGATATCAGTCTGAGCAATAACCTAATTGAGGATTTTACGGTTTTACAGTCTTTTCCCTATTTGATAAACCTTCATCTTGAAGGCATGAACATCTCAGATATATCTTTTTTGTCAGGCTTGGTTAATCTGAAATTATTAGATTTAAGAAATAACAATATTAAAGATATTTCGGTTTTAGCGCTTTTGGATAAATTGAAAAGCCTTTATTTGGATAATAATGATATTTCAGATGTATCTGCCTTGGTAAATCTTCCGCTTACCAATTTTTCAATAGAAAACAATCCTATCAGCAGGTAACCGGGTCAATAACAGGTGTTTCACTTTTATTATGTCCTTGATAACATCTATGCATCGATATATAATATGTATACTACTTGATATATAAAAGATAGATCAACTATGAAGCTCAGACGGTCATGTGCAAGGTGAATAGGCATGTTACAGACAGTTTTTTCAGGATAAGGGGTGAATGATATGCAGTTAAAGAATAATGCAAAAAAATGGACATACATTTCTCTGATCATCATTGTGATAGGAATAGTGATGCTGATCATGGGAATAGTCAATGATGACTATAACTATACATGGATGATTTTTGTAGGGATCATCCTCATACTTACCTTTGTCATATGTTTCTTCATGTTTGTCGGGCAGGCAAAGCGGCTCAATGACATGTTCAATAACGTAGGTCTTCTGGCCCATTGGTCTTTTGAGTCATATGATCATATGGCAGAAGTTGAAAAGGAATTCAAGGAAAGAAAAAGCATGAACAAGACCATGCTCATAATAATAACTGTGTTTTTTGTTCTAATAGGCGGATTCTTTCTAATATTCAAATTTGACGATGCAGATGAAGCAGGGTTCTTTGCCATAATGATGATCGCAGTCCTGGCAATAATATATATAGCCGCTCTTGCGGCTCCACGAGCCAGATACAATAACATGAAGAAATCACCTCCTGAAATATATGTGGGACCTTACAGTGCATGGGTCATGGGTGAGTATCAGCAGTGGAAGGCTCCGATGACAAGGATGACTGATGTAGTTCTTACACATGATGATAATGGGCGTGCCTCAATAGCAGTCAATTACTTCATCTTACAGCGTTACGGACCTCAGATGCATACATGCCGTATCCCCGTACCTGCGGGAAGCGAACTACAGGCTGAGGATGTTGCGAGCAAAATAGCAACTGCCAACAGAGTGGAATTCAAAATAGCGTAAAATAAAAGGAGACCGTAAAAAACGTCTCCTTTTCAATGCTCATTATTAAATCACACTTTTTCTTCTGTGTATCTGACCTATTAAAGAGAATATAAGGAATGCGATTATATACACGCATACGACACTGGCGCCTGCCGGTGTTGACCAGACATATGAAACAGTTATACCTATCAGAAAGCAGATGACCGATAAAATAGCGGAAGATATAACCACGCTTCTGAAATTTTT
>JBAYNV010000178.1:0-4361 GCA_041678685.1 Clostridia bacterium | reverse complement strand
TGCTATCATATCACTTTCAGCCTTCCGGTGTCAACTGTTTTTAATACTTGTTGGCGATCTTTCCGGCGTCTGTTTTTCGACAGCTTCTAAATATTAGCACAGCGGTTTTACACTGTCAACAGGAATAAAAAATATTCTTCATTATTTTCAGTCAGAATCTCTGATTTCCTTATTAATAGGCAATTTCCCGTTCTCTGTCCGATGGCTTTTGCAGGCTTAAATGTAAATAAAGAACAATTGTTTTGCTTTACCCCCTATTCAATGATATAATCCGAATATAGGGGGTTTTCATATATGCAATACACTCTTTCAAAAACACAGGCGGCAAGATTCATGCTGTACAGACATGGACTTATCGGGAACAACAGATACGAAGGCAAAGAAGGGATATTGAGTTTCATAGATCAGGTATCATGCATACAGTATGACCCTGTTGATGTATGCGGTAAGAATGCCGATCTTGTATTGCAGTCAAGGATCACAGGTTATCAAAAAAGCATGCTGTATGATCTTTTGTATAAGGACAGGATGCTGTTTGATTTTTACGACAAGAATCTGTGCATCATGAATATATCGGACTGGAAGTATTTTGAAAGAAGAAGAGAGCATTCGAGGCAGACAGGCAGAAGCTTTGAGAAGGTCAATGAAGTCTGTGATCAGGTGAAAGATATTATACGCAAAATAGGACCGGTATCGACAAAGGATGTAGGGTTTCGCGATAAAGTCCATTGGTACTGGAGCGATATGCCTTTGGCGACTGCCTCGCTGGAATCCATGTATTTACGGGGAGATCTTGCCATACACCATAAGAAAGGCACTATAAAATATTATGATCTTGCAGAGAACTGCATACCAAAGGATCTTCTGTCACAGCCTGAACCAAACCCTCTGGACGAAGATTATAACAGATGGAGGCTGTTAAGAAGGATAGGAGCGGTGGGACTGCTTTGGAACAAAGCTTCGGACGCATGGCTCAATCTTCCGGGCAGCATCAAAGCCAGGGAACGTAATGAAATATTCGGACGCCTTATAGCCGAAGAGACGATAACAGCTGTAAAGGTCGAAGGTATGAATGATTTTCTTTACTGCAGATCATCGGACAGGGATATGATCGAAATGATCCTTAAAGATCCTCCGCTTAAAAGCCGCTGTGAATTCATCGCTCCGCTAGACAATATGCTTTGGGACAGAAAGCTCATAAAGGAGATATTCGGGTTTTCATATAAATGGGAGATATATACGGTCGAAGCACAACGTAAATACGGTTATTATACATTGCCGGTCCTGTACGGTGACAGGTTCATAGGAAGGATAGACATGTTGAATGACAGAAAGAACAAATGCCTTGTCGTGAAAAAGATATGGTTTGAAGACGGAGTAAAACAGACCGTGAAGATGATGAAGGATATAGAGAAGTGCATGGACAGGTTTGCTGTATTCAATGACTGTGTAAGTATAGATAAAAGATATAAGGGTATATAGTTTCATATATTATTTGTTTCTTCGCCTGGGGTTTGATATAATTATGAAAATTTGTTTTATACAGGAGATATCACATGTATTATTCAAAAATGCTTATACCCACCCTTCGCGAAGCACCGCAGGATGCGGAAATAGTATCACATAAACTGATGATGAGGGCCGGACTCATAAGAAAACTGGCTTCAGGCATATATTCTTACCTGCCTTTGGGATACAAAGCGCTTAGGAACGTGGAAAAGATCATACGTGAGGAAATGGATAGGACCGGAGCGCTGGAACTTTTCATGTCCGCGCTCATACCTGCTGAGATACTTAAAGAATCAGGAAGATGGGATGTTTTCGGACCGGAGATGTTCAGGCTCAAAAACAGGGAGAACAGGGATTTCTGTCTGGGACCCACTCACGAGGAATCATTTACATTGACCGCAAGGAATGAAATAAAGTCAGTGAAGAATCTTCCCCTTACTCTTTATCAGATACAGACGAAGTTCAGGGATGAGATACGCCCGCGTTTCGGTATCATGAGATGCAGGGAATTCATCATGAAAGATGCATACAGCTTTGACAAGGATGAAGAAGGTCTGGATATATCATATAAAAAGATGTATCAGGCTTACTGTAATATATTCAAAAGACTTGGCGTGGATTACACGGTAGTTGACGCGGACTCAGGCGCAATGGGCGGATCGGGTTCTCAGGAATTCATGGTAAAAAGCGATATAGGCGAGGATGAGATCGCGGTATGCGACTCATGCGGATACGGGGCGAATGTAGAAAAAGCCAAATGCATAGTAGATATCGCTGATGACGGTACCGTAAAGCAGCCCATTGAGCTTATCGCTACTCCCGATGTCAGGACTATAAACGATCTGTGCGCGTTCTTCAGCTGCGACAGCAAATCCTTCGCAAAAACACTTATACTTACCGCTGATTCAGTACCTGTAGCAGTAGTACTCAGAGGAGACCGCGAGCTTTCGGAAAAGAAACTTCAAAGCTATCTCAAATGCACCGACCTTGCAATGGGTGACTCACAGACCGTAACGGAAGTTACAGGTGCGGAAGTGGGATTTGCCGGAGCTGTCGGTCTTAAATGCAGAGTGATATGCGACAATGAAGTGAGAAATATGAGGAATTTCATTACAGGAGCAAACAAGACCGGATATCACTATAAGAACTGCAATATATCCGACATGTTTATATCCGAGTATGCTGATGTAAGGAATATATGCGAAGGCGATGTCTGCCCTAAATGCCAAAAACCGATCAGGCTTTGCAGAGGAGTGGAAGTAGGTCATATTTTCAAACTCGGGACGAAATATACCGTTGCTTTAGGCTGCAACTTCACAGATGAGCAAGGTGCTGAAAGACCTATGATCATGGGCTGTTACGGCATAGGACTGGGAAGAACGCTTGCTTCGATAATCGAACAGAATCATGACGATCACGGCATCATATGGCCAATGGAAGTCGCTCCGTACAAGGTAATGGTATTACCAACGATGTCTGATGATCCCGAAATATTCGGTATGGCTGTAAAACTTCATGACATGCTCGTTGAAAAGGGTATTGAAACTATAATAGATGACAGGAACGAAAGACCGGGAGTCAAATTCAACGACTGCGACCTTTTAGGTATCCCGATAAGGATCACTGTAGGAAGAAAAGCTAAAGACGGGATAGTCGAATTCAAGCAAAGAAGAGATAAAGCGGTTACCGAAATGACTTTACAGGAAGCTTACGAAAAGACGCTGACGCTCGTTTAGCACGTAACCTCATATTTTACACGTAACCCGTTGTAATGAGACAGTTCAACTAATCCATCTTTCTGTAGTCTGCCGACCACTATTCCGGGATGGATGCCTATCTTATCTGCAAATTCTATAATACTGTCCTCTGTAATATATGAGCGGTTACGAATAAAGGAATTTTCGTATTCCAATGGTGGTATAAGTGTATTCTGCGCAAATTCATTGGCTTCCTTCTCTAAACATGCATCTATTTCCAGAATGTTATCAGGACCGTTTACAATAACCTTCTTTATCTTCTTCTGAAGAACATGCTTTATTTCGTGGAACAGTGAAAACCAAAATGCATCGGCATATTTTCTAAGGTCATTTATCGCCAGGATCACTTTACGCTCATTTATCCACTTTACCGCTCCATAAATCCCGGAGTTCTTCAGTGTCGGCAGCAAAACAAATGATACCCCGCATTCACTTAATCCATCTTTTATTAATGGGATAAAAGCATGCGGATCATCCACCGTCATTGTTCTTATTTTTTGGATATATGACTTCAGCTTCAATTCATTGTATTCTTTTGTCTCGATTTGCCTGCCGATATTCAATGCTGTCTGAAGCCATACATTGGAATTGATCACATTTTTTTCTTCAACTGCAGATGTCCCTTTTCTATAATTTGCTAACATATCATGTCGTTTCAATATTTCCATGTCTGAAATTTTCAGATAACTGCAAAGATTCTTCATATTTTCCACTTTATTTTTAGTATCCTGAAGTAAACCTAACTTTATAAAAAACGAAAAATCTATTTGTGAAAATACACACATCTGCCTGTCAATAGCTTTACGGAATTCGATCTCAAGTACTTTCCCGCTATATGTTTTCTGTAAATTCAACCAAAGATCCAAACTTGTTCCGGTCATACTCGACAGTTTCAATGCCATTTCTTTTGACAGTTCTATTTGACCATTGACCAGTTCACTGATATTTTTAGAGGATGTATCAAGACGCATAGCAAATTCCTTCTGCGAAATCTCCATATCATTGATAATATCGTTCACGTAATAACCGGGATGAAAAGTTAATATTTCCTCATATTCTATCTTATTCATAATGATTTGATACCTCCAATATACC
>JBAYNV010000177.1:0-4369 GCA_041678685.1 Clostridia bacterium | reverse complement strand
CGGTATCTGCCGCAATATGGATAATGCTTGCGATCCTGTTACTGATATGGAACAAAAAGAAACCGGGAAAGCTCAGATTCACATGCATGTGCCTGTTTTGTATAATGGTCCTGTCGCTCATTACTGATATGTGTATAGACAAGCTTGCAGGTTTTGTTATAAGCCCGTCATGGTCATACATAGTAATGGCGTCCATCACGCCTATAATAGTCGCTCTTCTTATGCTTTCAAGAAATAAGAAACTACAGAATGAGCTTCTGAAGAAACTTCATATTTAACCGATAAAACAATAATAACATTACTTTTTTATATCATCACCCGGAGGTTTTAAGATATGAACATATATGTTATGTGCGATGCTGAAGGCATTTCCGGGATATACGATAAAGATCAGGTCCAAAATACCGGTCTGCAGTATAAAGAGTGCAGGGAATGCATGACACGGGATATAAACACTGTGATAGAAGCATTGAAGGAAGCCGGTGTGGATAGGATATATGTCAGGGATGCGCACGGGTCCGGAGCAAATATCATTTGGGATAAACTGTCCCCGAAAGCTTACAGATATATCATCGGAAATACAGGAACAGACAGATTTCCCTATATAAAAGACTGTGACGGAGTCATTTTATTCGGTTATCATGCTATGGCCGGAACATATGGAGCGCTGCTTGATCATTCCATGAGTTCAAAACGGATACAGAACTACCGGATAAACGGAAAAGCTGCAGGTGAGACGGCAATAGACGCAGGTATCGCCGGAGATAAAGGTCTACCGGTCATAATGGTCACTGGTGACGATCTCTTATGTAAAGAAGCAAAGACGATACTGCCCTGGGTTGTCACATGCGAAGTTAAGACAAGCGCTTCGACTTACGGTGCACAGATGTTTTCAAAAGATGAATCACAATTTATTATAAAAGAAAAAACACTGGAAGCCATAAAAAGATACCACGAAATGAAACCTTTAATATATAATAAACCTATAACGCTCAGAGTCGAAGTGACAGAGAGAAACGCTCTTCCTGATACGTATGCAAAACCGTATATGAGGATACTGGATGGGAGGACTTTTGAAGTTACAGGGAACACTGTAGAAGAAGCTTTATACAGACAATATTAAAGATCATCGGGAGGAAATATGTATAACGGATTAGGATCAGATCTATCAAATTTAAGCAGGCTTTCTAATGCAAAATCTAGATCGATAAGCGCTGAGAACTTTACCGGAGAAAAGAGTAAAGGCGGTATGGCGACAGAGGGTACAGGATCAAAAGCAGCATCGGATCTTGGCGGGCAGGGATGGAAGGTATCGCCTTCTATCATATTGCAGCCCGGTGAGAGCTTTGAAATAGCAAATATCAAAGGACCAGGTGCGATCAAACATATATGGATCACAAGCAAAGGGACAAGCAGGGACACGATAATACGCTTTTATTGGGATGGTTGTGAGGACCCTTCTGTGGAATGCCCGATAGGTGACTTCTTTGCGAATGCATTCCTGCCCAAGCATATCGCTGTCAACTCTCTTGCCGTTTGTGACAACTCAGTGAGAGGATTCAACTGCTATTGGGAAATGCCTTTTAGAAAACACTGTAAAGTAACTCTCGAGAATATAGGGCCTAAGGAGACATATCATTATTATCAGATAGACTACATCCTTACGGATATTCCGGATGACTGCGCTTATTTCTTTGCACAGTTCAGACGTGAAAATCCTATGACATACAAGAAAGACTATACTATAATAGACGGTATAAAAGGCAAGGGGCACTATGTCGGGACGTATATGGCATGGGGTGCGAATAATAACGGTTGGTGGGGTGAAGGCGAGATCAAATTCTATATGGACGGAGACACAAAGTTCCCGACCATATGCGGAACAGGTACTGAAGACTATTTCAACGGAGCTTACAGCTTTCTTCGCAACGGAGTATATGAAGATTATTCCACTGCATATCAGGGATTTACAGCGGTAAAATATGAAACTGAAATACAGGGGCAACAGAGGTTTTCACTGTACAGATGGCATATAACCGACCCGGTAAGATTCGAAAGCGACCTTAAGGTGACCATGCAGGGTCTGGGTGTGAGAGGCAACGGGAAATTCCTTGCGCTGCAGGATGATGTTGCAAGCGTGGCTTTCTGGTACCAGACGATGCCATTCAATAAATTCCCGGAATTACCGGATTATGAATATTTAGAAATGATATAGGAGGTAAACAGAAATGTATAATGGATTGGGATCGGATCTTTCTAATTTAAGCAGACTGTCAGATGCGCAGTCAAGATCTATCTGCGCGGAGAATTTTACCGGTGAAAAGGGTAAAGGCGGTATGGCCGTGCAGGGAACAGGATCGAATGCCGCGTCTGATCTTGGCGGACAAGGCTGGAAAGTATCGCCTTCGATCATATTGCAGCCCGGTGAAACTTTTGAAATGGCTAATATAAAAGGCCCGGGAGCTATAAAACACATATGGCTGACTGCAGGAGGGTCGGGAAGGGATAATATAATACGTTTCTATTGGGACGATTGCGAGTATCCTTCAGTGGAATGCCCTGTAGGTGATTTCTTTGCGAATGCTTTTCTCCCTCATCATATCGAGGTCAATTCACTGCATATATGCAACAACTCTGTAAGAGGGTTCAACTGTTATTGGGAAATGCCTTTTAGAAAGAGCTGCAGGATCACACTGGAAAATGTAGGACCTAAGTATCATTATCATTATTATCAGATAGATTATATACTGACGGAAATACCCGATGACTGTGCATATTTCTTCGCACAGTTCCGAAGGGAGAACCCGGTAAAATACAAGACCGATTACACCATCATAGACAGTATTAAAGGCAAAGGTCATTATATCGGGACATATATGGTATGGGGCGCGAACAATAACGGCTGGTGGGGCGAAGGCGAAATAAAGTTCTTCATGGACGGAGATGAAAAATTCCCGACAATATGCGGAACAGGTACTGAAGACTATTTCAATGGAGCTTACGGTTTTGTACAGAATAATTTGTATCAGAATTATACGACTGCATACAGCGGTTTCCATGCGATGAAATACGAAACGGAAATACAGGGGCAGCAGAGATTCTCAATGTACAGATGGCATATATGCGATCCGATCAGATTTGAAAATGATCTGAAAGTCACTATGCAGGCACTGGGGTGGAGAAGCAATGGCAAATATCTTGCTCTGCAGGATGATATTTCATCGGTAGCATACTGGTACCAGACGATGCCTTTCAATCCATTCCCTAAACTTCCGGATTATGAATTTCTGGAAATGATATAAAAAGCATGGCGAATGCTTACTTTCACGATACTCCTTTCGGAAAGCTGTATATATCTGATGACGGGGAGAAAATAACAGGCATATCAACTGATGCTATGTCTGTAAGCGATAAGTCTGCGTTCAAAAAAACCGATCTTATGTGTGAAGCTATAAAACAGCTTGATGAGTATTTTAAAGGTGAACGGAAAAAATTTACATTGCCCCTACGGACGCAAGGTACGGATTTCCAGAAAAAAGTATGGGATGCTCTGCTTGAAATACCTTATGGGGAAACCAGAAGCTACGGACATATAGCAAAGATGATAAAAGAACCTAAAGCGTACAGGGCAGTGGGCGGCGCATGCAACAGGAACCCCATAATGATAGTCATACCGTGCCACAGGGTCATCGGATGCGACAGCTCGCTTACCGGTTATGCCGGAGGGCTGGAGATAAAAGAAAAGCTGCTCACGCTGGAAAAAGGCTGATCAGGAATCGATATCCAGATATAGTCTCTTAAAGCTTCCATTACATACGATGGAAGCTTCTTTGTCTTTAAGTAAAGTACAGGTCTTCTCTTCGTCTTTTTCTGTTTCGACTCTCATATCTACTGTATTCCTTGCAAGGAATGTCGGTCTGTCATGATAGAAATCCTTTTCAGTGATACGTGTAAGATCAGTGATCGTGAAATTCTTACACCTGGTTTCGCACAGGATCAGAGCCCTGACGCTGAATCTGCCTTCCATCGAGTAGATATTCATATTACTGACGGTGATATTTTCTATCATCCCTGATCCTTTTGGATATTCTTCTTCTTTAAACAGGGGAGTGGCACAGTATCTTGCGCCGTCCATATTTATAGCGTAGTATCTGCAGCCGCAATGAACATTCTCGATCCTGATATTCCTGATAGCTGAATTAACACTCAGCATACGGATCGCCGTATAACAGTTTTTTGCATAGATATCCTTTATATATATGTTTTCTATATCACCGCGTGCAAGATCACGGTTTTCAAGGCGTTCGATGCTGTCGTCTGCATTTAAAGCTATCATATCATCATTTGTCTGACCGTCTGAGAGCGCCCT
>JBAYNV010000176.1:0-4462 GCA_041678685.1 Clostridia bacterium | reverse complement strand
TACCTGTGAAAAATGCGGTTACTCGTATAATGATGATTATGCGGGGCCTGTGCATACGCCGGGCGAATGGGTGACTGCGATCGAACCTACATATATGGAAAACGGCATGAGCCGCCTGTACTGCTCGGTATGTAAACAACTCCTGGAGGAAAAGGAGATTCCAAAACTGGTATATGTATCGTTCTGCAGACTGGATCACACTGAACTTGATCTTTCTTACAGATCATCCGAAGTCCTGAATGTTGAGATACTGCCTTCTGATGCGACCGACACCGGTTATGTGTGGTCAACTTCGGATGACCGCGTGGCAACAGTCAGTAAGTATGGCGATATATATGCGACCGGGCCGGGTACAGCCGTTATCACATGTGCTTCTGAGGATGGGTATTCTTCAGACACATGTACTGTCACTGTCACATATGCATGGTGGCAATGGATGATAGTGATTTTACTGTTCGGTTGGATCTGGTACTGACCAGACACCGGATTTATTGACTGGCATGATGGGCTATGTTATTATTGATACATAAGAAACGATCGAATATTGCATATAGGAGGGTCCGAATTGTTTAAACGAATCATGATAGTCACAGACTTATCGAAGAATTCCGTTTCACTCATATCCTGCCTGAAAGGTCTGAAATCTTTTGGCACTGAGGATATGCTTCTTTTATTGTGTTTAGGCCAGGTAGATACATCGACTGCCGTATTGCCATATACCGATGATGATCTTAAGCAATATGTGGAAAACCAGAGAAAGATGCTGGTCGGACAGGGATATAACGCGGAAGCAAAAATACTTGTCGATGCCACATTTGATGAAATAAACAGGACTGCAGCTGATGGAAATTATGATGCGATCGTAGTCGGTGCTTTAAAGAGGACTTTTGCGGACAGGATCATGTTCAACGACCTTGCATATGAGATCATAACTGAAACGCAGAAACCGATCCTGCTTATAAGGCTTGAGAAGAATGATGCAAATGAATTACCGGATATAGAATCCATAGGTAACCATATAATGTTTCCTACAGATTTTTCAGAGAATGCAAAAGACGCTTTCGAGTATGTTATCGATGCGGCTGGAACAATGGCGAAGAAAGTGACCATCGTTCATGTGCAGGACGAATCTGGACAGAGCCCTTATCTTTCACAACAGCTGAGGAAATTCGACGTACATATGAATCAGCATCTGCTTGATCTGAAAAAACGTTTGTCACATAAAGAGAACGTTACGGTCGATACTGTCGTGAAGTACGGGTCTCCTACGGGTGAAATATTGGATCTGATCGATGAGTTGGGCGTGCATCTTGTCATTATGGGACGCCAGGGCAGAGGATTCATAAAAGACCTGTTTTTAGGAAGCGTAAGTAATAATATATGCAGGCTGTCTTCAGCTTCAGTTTTACTTATCCCGTCAAAACAGGAGCGTAATTGAGACAGTAGTATTTTTTAATGAAATACTTCCAAAATACCGTTTAATATAGAATTTAAACAGATACATATTTATGCGTATTTTATGCATTATGTTCTTTACTTACTTAATATGAGAGAGTTATAATATCGGTATGTGTTTAGGATTTAACAATGTGTATGTAAGGCTATTTTATTGTATTATAGTATATTTATAGGTTTACTGTTACCATAATACGATCATATCCATGATCCCGGGCATTAAAAGAGAGAAAAGCTGTAAATGAGATATATTATTGAATATGACATATGTGCCATAATTTGTATCATAATCATTATGATAGCATATTTTCGCGTTAAGCATTTCGAAAGCATTCAGAATAAATTATTCGGCCTGCTGATTATCGCTACGACAGCGAATCTCATGTTCGATATTATCACGGCATTTACAGTTGAATATCAGTTCACTATACCATTTTGGATTAATTGGATCAGTAATACAGGCTTTTTCCTTATACAGAACGCGTTGCCTCTGATCGCATTATTGTATGTCATGGCGCTTGCCGGTACATTGAAAAATACAAACAGTAAAATACTTACAGCTATGGCGATACCCGGAGCATTGACGCTCATTACATTGCTTTTTGTAAACCCTTTTACAGGTATCTTCTTTTATATGGATCCGACACTGGGTTATCTGCATGGAGGACTGTTCAATATCCAGCTGTTTGTCTGCGGTTTCTATATGATACTGATACTGCTGTATGCGACCAGACACAGGTCCGAATTACGTAAAGTGCAGTATTGGACCATTTTTATTTTTGTTTTTCTTGTGATGATCGCTCTTATTGTGCAGGCATATTATCCTCCGCTGCTTATACATGGCGTGGCATTGGCATTAGGTGTGACGATAATGTATTTTACATTGCAGAATCCCAAGGATATGAAAGATATAATGACGAATGTGATGAATTGCAGGGCGATGCTTCTTTATCTTAAGGATCTTGTAAACAGCCACAGGGTATTTTCCATAATATCGGTCGACATACGCGATATGATAAATATCAACAGGAGCTTTGGTCTTAATATTTCAAATCAGATACTGACAGATATCGGCTCATTCCTGTCATGCTCATCAGATGAAATATGGGTATTCCGCATGTCTGATACAAGGTTTGCCGCTATTACCTGTAACAGGAAAGCATATGATCGGCAAATAGAAAATATCATCGGAAGGTCCGATAAACCATGGGTCATCGGGGAAACGGAAATCATGCTTTCCATGACTGTATGTTGTATATGCGATATTGACAGCCGCAGGTATGGTGTTGACGAAATAGTTAATATAATGGAAATAGCCATGTCAGATAACGATCAGAGCAAAGGTACTGCAAATATAATCACCGTTAATGAAGTTATGTTAAAAGAGATAAAACGCAAAATGTGCATCGAAGCATACTTTCAGAAAGCTTTGGAGAACGATGAATACTTTGAAATATATTATCAGCCTATGTACTCATTGAAAGAGAAGAAATATGTCGGTTGCGAAGCTTTGCTTCGCTTCAATCATCCATATCTTGGGTTGCTGATGCCTTCAGAGTTCATACCGATAGCGGAGAAGAACAGCCTTACCCTTAAGATGGATGAATCTGTTACAAGGATAGTGTGTGATTTCATACAGAAATATGATCCAAAAAACACATTGGGTCTGGATTATATCTGCGTCAATCTGTCATCTGCTGAATTTTTAAGTAATGTTATACCGGAAAGTCTTACTTCGGTATTAAGTAGTTTCAAAGCAGATCCCGGATTCATCATATTCGAGATCACTGAGACTGTCGCAAATGCTTCACACTATAACGTCAACGCATGTATGAAGGAGTACAGGGAAAAAAAATACAGGTTCGCGCTTGATGATTTTGGTACCGGATATGCGAATATATCGCAGGTGGTTAACCTGCCTTTCAATATGGTAAAAATCGACCGCAGCCTTTTGATGGGTAAGAAAGTGATCATCGATAATGTACTGAACATGTTTACACAGCTGGATCTGCTAACGGTGATCGAAGGCGTCGAAACAGAAGAGCATATAAAAATGCTTGATAATGTGAATGCGGATCTTATGCAGGGTTTCTATTACGCCAGACCAATGCCTGTAAAAGAATTTGTGGAGTTCATTAAAAAACATAATAATAAGTAAAGCATCTGTGTTCATGTATGTTTGAAAGTTTGGATTATATTGTATGATATAATGAATTTTATAAACTGTAGCGACCTGATTTTTCAATATAAGAAACATGGAGATGCTCATGAGGATAGTAAAAGTACAAAACAAAAATGAGATGAGAGATTTTGTAAAGCTGCCTTCGGTCATTTTCAAAGATCATCCCTGTTACATACCTCCTCTGTGGATGGATGAAAATAAAGCGTATTATGCTAAAAACAATCCGATACTGGCAAACTCGGATTTCGAACTGCTTCTCGTCATGAATGATGACAATAAGCCTGTTGGACGTGCAGTCGTATATATCGATCATTCATATAACGCATTCTATAAGTCAAATATAGGTTTTTTCGGAGCATTTGAATGTATCGATGACGGTACGTCCGCTATAATGCTTATTCAGGCCTGTGAAAAGTGGCTGCAGCAAAAAGGCGTGCATGTGATGCGGGGACCTATCAATCCTGTCGCAGAAAACTGGGGCTTTGTTATCGAAGGTTATGAAAGCGCGCCGGTATATATGGCTCCCTGGAACCCGCCGTATTATCATGATTTCTTTATTGATTCCGGGTATGATAAGGTGAAGGATCTGTTAGTATATGAAGCGGACATGATGAAAGGATATGAGCTGCCAAAGCGATATCATTCTTTTACAGAGGAATTCATGAAGCGCTTTCCGGGCATAAGCATGAGAAGGCTGGACATGAGCAATGTAAAAGAGGATGCCCGCTCCATATGGGAGATATCCAACATAGCCCTGGCAGACAACTGGGGATATGTTCCGGTCGATCTTCCTGTCATGGAAGATATGCTTAGGAAACTTAAGAT
>JBAYNV010000175.1:0-4469 GCA_041678685.1 Clostridia bacterium | reverse complement strand
TTTCCATTCTTACATCAGCAGGTACAGTGTTGACCATATCTCCGCCTTTAGTTATGATCGGGTGCACACGTACAGAGTCGCAGTCACGGAATGTTTCTCGGATGGCATTGATACACATGATGGCAATTGCTGCCGCGTTTAGCGCATTTATTCCTTCGTGAGGTGCCCCGCCTGCATGTGCCTCTTTCCCTATAAACTGCACCGTTTTACCGATGAATCCCATAGCAGTCCCATCTACAACGACTCTTGGTATCGGTGAGTTGGTTTCGCTGTGCGTCATGATCGCCATATCTATATCATCAAAGGCACCGGTCGCGATCAGTTCCTGTTTACCGCCAAGATAAGAGATTTTATCCTTTTTTATGAGCTCTTTGCGATACTCGATTTCCACATATTCTTCTGCTGGCGTTGCAAAAAAGCACAAATCACCATCCAGTTTTTCCATAACACCTGAAATGATCAGTCCCATAGCACTTCCTATCAATGCAGCTATCTGGGTATTATGCCCGCATGAATGGGCGGCTCCTGTCTGCTTATCTGCAAAAGGATGTGCCGGGCTCAGTACAGCATCCAGTTCACCAAGTATGGCTATATGTGTCTTGTGCGATCTGCCTCTTAACCAGCCTTTTACGCCGGTTATGGCATGATGAGTAATATCCTGCAAACCGATTTCATTGAAAATCGCATCAACCAACTCTGATGTTATGAACTCTTTGTATCCCATTTCAGGATTGCGTAATATCTGTTCACCTATATCTATTATACGGTCCCTGTTTTTATCGATTGCAGCGCATACAGCCTGCTTATGACTCTCCAAATTGCATCCGCCTTTCTTACTTCCAGCTGGCTATATTCTTCTTTACAAATTCATCATCATTTAAATGAGGGTACATTCTGCACACTCTGTCTATTTCTTCTTTTTGACCTGGAGAAAGGGTTTCGTTGGGATTGAGACACCAAATGCCTTCTATTAACCCCTGTCTTCGTAAGACTTCGTGAACACCAGCAATGCAGCCTTTGAAGTTATTCGCTACATCAAAGAAAGCTCCGTTGCAGTCTGTTACCTGTGCTGCCAGAGTTAAAAGCTCAGATGGTATACATTCGTCATTACAGTGCGATTTAAGCATTTCAAACATACGGACAACGTTATATGTCCATAAAGACCAATGCCCCAGTAAACCGCCTACAAAGCGTTTACGGACGGTCTTCCCGTTTACTTCAAATTCGTATTTTGTTAAAAGGTCTATGACTATGTTATCGTCATTGCCGGTATATAGGGCGACCTTATCTGAACGATCTGAAAACGCACATCCTCTTACCAGGTCAAGCGTCTTATACCGGTCAAATGGCGCAGCCTTGAATGCAACGACATTATCAATGTCTGCAACTGCCTTCCAGTATTCAAAAGGTAAGTACCTGCCGCCTACGGCGGTCTGCAGGTAGAATCCGATAACAGGCATCACTGTAGCAACTAGTTTTGTCCTTTCGATCAGTTCTTTTTCTGTAAGGCTGTTCAATCCACCGGGACTTAGCAATACTGCGTCAAATCCCAGATCCCTTGCAATACCTGCTTCGCGAACTGCCTGTGGAGAGGGTCCGCACGCACCGGCAACATGCACAATGGTTTTACCGCTTTCTTTTTCGAAAGCATCGATCTCCTCGGCTGCTATTTTCAATATCGGCTCGAACAGTCCTATATTTGGATCTCTGATCTCAAACTGCGTGGTATGGACCGCTATTGCTAATCCGCCTACGCCTGCATGAAGATAGTAACGGATCAATGTGCGCTGACCCTGTTCATTGAATTTACGCTTTTCATTTAAAACAAGAGGAATTGCTGGGATCACTGTACCATTATGTAAAATTTCAAGTGCTTTTGTATGTCTGTCCATTAATATTTACCTTTCTTCTCTTCAAAATGGGTGCGTTTGCCAAGATCGCGTCCGCCGTCCTTTATCCACTGTGCCTGCCATTCGATCAAGGTATCTAATGAGACAGCCGGGTATCCGAACAACCGGAGCATCTTGCTTGCATTGCTAAGATAACCGGTCGAACCTTCTTCTCCTTTGAAAACAGGCTCTTTACCAAGCAGTTTACCCAGCTTTAACGCTGTTGCCTTAACAGATACTATATCCGGACCTGTTACATTGAGTCTGAACACATCAGAACTTGCATACAACAGGCAGCGTATAGCGATCTCATTTGCATCACCCTGCCAGATACAGTTGAAGCTTGGAGTAGTTACTGATACAGGTTCTTCATTCAATATATTATGCGCTATATCTGACAGTACACCGTAACGCAGGTCCACTGCGTAATTCAGGCGGTATATCGATATTTTTGTTCCGTAAGCCTGTGCTGCATATTCAAACATTCTTTCCCTGGCAAGGGAAGACATGGCATATTCGCCAACAGGTTCCGGATGTTTTTCTTCATCAGCGCCACCGCCTGATACATCAACCTGAGGATAAATATTGCCTGTAGAGAATACAGTAATACGTGATCTCTTGTATCTTTCTGCCACCCTTGATGGAAGCCATGCGTTCATTGCCCATGTCAAGGATTCCTGTCCGTCAGTACCGAACTTCTTGCCTGCCATGTATATTATATTTTCTGCATCGGGAAGAGTATAAAGTATGTTTTCCTGTAACAGATCAACACTGATGATTTCCACATCATTATCAGTAAGAAGTTTTGTAGCAATCGGATCACTGAAACGGGAAACAGCAATTACTTTCTTCTTTATCCCTGCTTTTTTGATCGCGTTCTTTGCAAGCAGGCAAAGTGTAGGACCCATTTTCCCGCCTGCACCTAAAATCATGATATCACCCTCGAGCTTTTTTATGTCTACGATCAGCTTAGCTCCGGGCGTCGTGAGTAGATCATTTAATATCTGTTCTGACCACATGATGTAACGATCCCCCTTTAAGGATTTACTCTTTAGATCTCTAGTGATTTGATTATATCATAAGAGGGGAGAAGGGTAGTTAAGGAGAGTACAAAATATCTATGATATATGAAGCGAGATCATTTACTAAGGTTTCTTGTAAACCGACAGCCATTCCTGCTGTAGTTCGAGCATCCGAAAAAAGTACCGTATTGACCGTTTTTCTTGATCAATACTCCGCCGCATAATGGGTATGTGAAAGCTTCACGTTTTATCTGATCAGCATATTTTTCTTTAAGTTCATTAACAAAAATGGATTCTCTGTTTTTCAATGTAAGAAGGATCACTTTATTTTTTGTCCGTGTTAATGCGACATAGAAGAGCCTTCGTTCTTCGGAATAAGGATAATGGTCGCTGTTTTCAAGAAGATATTCAAATATGACAGGATTCTGTATCTTACTTGGGAAGCCCATACCTGAATTCCTGTTGTTAATTATAAAGATGTAATCTGCATGAAAGCCTTTTGACCTATGAGTTGAACATATGTAAGTATAAAAACCGGCAGCAAGCAGTGTGTCATGAAGATTACAATATAACAATGGTGCTACTCCTTAAATCGTGAATTCGGCTGTGTTATTTTATATTAGCGTCGCAGTTGACATTATTGCAATCAGTGATATAATAAAAACGTAATATGAATTCGTATTACGTATATAATATATCACAAAGGAGGAGTATCTTTATGACATATATTGAATACCTATGTGAAGAGATTCGGAAAATCGAACCTGGAGAACCTATCTATTCCAAGCACTTATCAAAAAAAGTTAAAGATGCTTTTAACCTGGATTATAAAAGTGCAGCTGCAGCCATTGCTGTTGCAATTAAACGAATTATAGAGAATAAGATGATTCCTGATCTTAGAATCTATCAAAAAGGTATTTATTATCGCACGATAAAGACAGTTTTCGGAGAAATGGGTATAAATAAAAACAAGCTGATTGCTGATAAGTATCTGGCGGATAATAAAGGGTATGAGACAGGTCCAGTAATACTTCACAGGTTGGGTTTGACATCTCAGATGCCAAAGCAGATATTAGTTGCAACAAATGCTGCAAAAAACTGTATGCGTGTAGATAATAAACTCGGTGTAGTTATCAGGGTTCCCAAAGTAAAAATAACTGCAGAAAATAAAGCATATCTGCAAATACTTGATGTGTTGGACATGATCGATAATACACCTATAGATGAAATAGAACCGCATTATGTAGTAGCAAACCATATTAAAAAGCAGAATCTCAGGTATGACATTTTACTTGCCCTTGCAGACAAGTATTACAATCAGAGAACTATTCTCCAGCTTGCACGTGCTGCAAGCGTGGGAGTGTAATGACATGAAGCTTCATAATGATAAAAATGCTTTTATCGTCTTGATTGAAGATATTCAGGTTAAAACAGGTTACAGGGCAGATGTTATAGAAAAAGATTACTATGTGGTTATGCTGCTAAAAGAACTGGCGATCAAGCAGGATAGTGGTCTTCCGGCATATTTTAAAGGAGGAACGGCGCTATATAAAGCACT
>JBAYNV010000174.1:0-4481 GCA_041678685.1 Clostridia bacterium | reverse complement strand
TTAAAAAACTGCAGCCTGACATAGTGCTTCTTGATGTCATGATGCCAAAGATGGATGGGTTTGAAGTTGTCCGTGAGATACGCAAAACATCGGATACGCCTGTAATAATGATCACAGCGCGAAGCGAGGACTTTGAGAGGATAATGGGTCTGGATATAGGTGCGGACGACTACATCATTAAACCTTTTTCACCCGGAGAGGTGATGGCGCGTGTAAGAGCGGTACTTCGGAGGATAACAAAAACCGACGGGCAGAAGCAGATGATATGCAAGATCGGAAATCTTCGTATAAGTCTTGACGATTATACTGTATATATCAGCGACAACAGGATATCGCTTACAAAAAAAGAGATAGAGCTCCTCTGGACGCTTGCGACTAATATGAATAAGGTGTTTTCCAGGGACAGCCTTCTAAACTCTCTTTGGGGTTATGAATATTTCGGAGACAACAGAACAGTGGATACCCATGTCAAACGTCTGCGCGCAAAACTCAATGAGTATCCTCATGATGAATGGGATATAAAGACGATATGGGGCGTAGGATACAAATTCGAGGCAACTGATAATGAGAAATAAGATAGCCTTAAGGCTGACGGCATACTTTTCTGTGGTCCTGCTGCTGTTTTCATTGGTTATAGGTCTTGTATTCATAACAGTATTTCGGGATCACACTATGGAATTATACAGATCGGATATGGAGACGCGCGCTTTGAATATCGCAGCGACTCTTTCCGAATATATGAATGCAGGTGCGGCAGGAGCGGGGCAGGGAGCGGGCAAACAGCAGAGCGGATACGGAGTTTATATACAGTTTCTTGATGATATCGCAATGGCTGATGTGTGGATAGTTGATGAAAACCTTGACTTCATAACCGCAGGCAGAGGCGGGGACACCATATACAATTATGCTGATCTGCCTGCAGATGCCGAAGCGGTCGTAAAAGAAGTTTTTCTTGGTAATACCACTTTCAGTGAAGGTTTTAGCAGTATACTGAAAACTCCCACTTTAACGGTAGGTACGCCTGTATACACAAACGGGAAAGTGACTGGCGCTCTTTTACTGCATTCGGAAGTGGAAGGGATGAATTCTGCAGTAACTGAAGGGATAAAGATAATGTCATTAAGTGTTCTTTGCGCTCTTGTACTTGCTGTATTCCTATCTGTATTGTTTGCGGTATCATTCACAAAACCTCTTAATAAAATGAAGACATCAGCGTTACAGCTTGCAGGAGGCGACTACAGTATAAAAACCAATATATCACGTAAGGATGAGATAGGCGATCTTGCGTCTGCTATAGATGTGTTGAGCGTCCGTCTTAATGAGGCAAGCCTTGAAAGCGAGCGTATGAATAAAATGCGTCAGGATTTCGTAGCCAATGTCTCGCATGAGCTTAGAACGCCTGTCACAGTGATACGCGGTTCTGCCGAAGCATTGTGCGACGGTGTGATCACTGAGCCGGAAATGGTGGATAAGTACCATCATCAGATACTTAATGACTGCATGATACTGCAAAGACTGGTAGACGATCTTCTTGACCTTTCCAGGCTTCAGAACATGGACTTCAAGATGGAAATGCAGAGGGTAAGCCTGTGCGATGTGTTAACAGATGCAGTGCATTCAGCCACACATATGGCTAAACAGAAGAATATAACGGTATCATATGAAAATGGTAAAAGCATCTGCTCCGCGTTTGGGGATTACGGCAGGCTCAGGCAGATGTTTCTGACAGTTCTTGATAATGCCGTCAAATTCACAGGCAACGGAGGCAGTATCGATGTCCGTATAGATAACAGGACCGTATCGGTGAAGGATAACGGATGCGGTATATCAGCAGCTGATATGCCATATATATTCGATCGTTTCTACAAGACAGACAGCGAAGGCAACAGAGGCGGCACCGGCCTTGGGCTTGCGATCGCCAAACAGATCGCTGACAGGCACGGCATAAGCATTTCGGTAAAAAGCGAACAGGGCAAAGGTACCGAATTCATATTCGTACTCCCTGTAAGTGAAGACGGAAAGAAATAAAGGATCGCAGGCAATAATAAAACGGGATCACTGAAAGATCCCGTTTTAATTAAAAATTACTTATCTTTACTGTATTATCAGAACTCTGCACAGACTGCACATATCGAATATGGTTCGATCTTAACTGATACTTTGTTTCCGTCAACTGTCACATTTCCGTTTTCCATTGGTTTTTCATTAAGATCGACCAGATATGCCTTTGTGACCTTTTTAAAGAATGTAACAGAAGATACTGATGATCTGCCGTCTGTCTCATACAGACGTATTATCATTCCCTGTCCGTCTTCCGCCATCTTTATACCGGATAACGCTGCCGTACCCTTATCTGAGAATTCTATGAAACCCTTCTTAAATGGCAGTTCGCCTTTACCCGGCTTGACTGAGACCACGCTCATGTCATGGTTGATTACAGATGCTCTTTCGATGAGTTTTCTGTTTGTGGAGTCTTCTGCAAGGTCAACTGATATAACGAATCTGTGGATGCCTATCTCAGGATACGGATCAGGATCGTATGATCCCCTTATGCATGTGACGGCAATGGAATCCTCCTGCGTACGGAATCCGTATTTATTGTTTACGGCTACCATCAGTGACTTGGCTTTGCTGTCGGGATTCACTCCAAGAACGAAGCTGTTTGCAGGCCTGTCGTCATTTGCATCCCCTCTGGTATATGTGCCAAACGGAACATCATACTTATATGAAGAACACTGATAGGGAAGAGGCATGAAGAAATTCAGCTGAGGTATCTTCACATTGGGTTTGCCCATTTCCCTCCACTCGCATGTCACGTCATAAACAAGCTTAGTACCCGACCTGTCAAGATATATGACTACATTGAGTTCCGAGTTTGCAAACTCCGCCTTGTATTCTATGCTCTGTCTCAACAGATCCGGACCTGCTGTATATTTGCCGATCACAACGTTACCTGTAATATCCTGTATGTTCATATATGGTCCGACTATCCATGAAGTCATGCGTCTCTTGGTGCTTTCCTCGATATATCTGAAAATACCTGCAGGTCTGTTAGCGTCGCAATAGTCTTTACCGGTCTTTTTATCCTTGAATGAAGTAATGGATGCATTTACCGGATCAAACGATACACGGATGTTTTCGTTCTCCAGAACATATTCAGGGAAGTCGATCGTCCTGTTTTCAGGCACATACGGATATCTGAGCTGGTAGTCCTCATCAGCCATCATGATATATGTGCTGTAACCTAATGCCGGTACGGTAGCTTCTAGTAGTAACGTGAAGTACTGCTGGCTCCAGAATTTTGAAGGCTTGTCACTGATCATCTGATGAGCTGCGACTATGCCTTTTTCATCTTTGAATACTATACTGTCAAGGCGGCCGTTCCAGTCCCATACGTCTATTTCCACATTACCTGTCCGGTCGAAAGGTGAGGGATTGAATACAGTGAATATCCTCTTTGCGCCTGCCCCTCTTGAGACCTGGCTCACCTTGAAGTCACATATGCCATATGCGGCTCCGGCTCCTTCAGCATCAGTATCCTTGTATTTTTTTCTGCCCGATTCTATGTATGCCGATGTATCGATATGTGCGGCTATTGCCCTCATTGCAGTGCTTCTTCCTATGTTCGCGACCGCAAATGCCTTCTGGAATTCTCCCATGGCATATTCTCTTGTGTCTATCTTGCCTGAGCCTGTAAGAATATCATGGAACTGATTGAACAGTACTTTCTTCCATGCTTCCGCAAATGTGTCCTGCTTATATGCCGTCGCGTCATAAAGCGAACGTATAGCGCTGAACGATTCAGCTTCGCCTAAAGCAGCCTCAGAAATGCGGTTTGCGTTCTTTATACGGGTCTGAGTGGTGTAACAGCCGGTGAATATATAGTTGACCTCGTCTTTTACTACCGGAAGAGTATCAGAGATCTTCTCAAGGGTATGGAAGAATTCCCTGTATGTCCCGCACTTTATGTTCGGGAACAGCGGCCATGTGTTCATATCGAGTATTTTTTCTATATCTCTTCTTGACGGTCCGCCGCCGTGGTCTCCGACGCCGTATACATACATCATCGTGTCGTGCTTCACATCATGAGTGAATCCCGGTACGAGAAGCACAGGCCATGTGCCTATATTCCCGTTATAGTGCGTGGGATCATTGTATACAAGCACTGTTGCTCCTGAAGGCGCCTGCCACCGGTATGCCGCGATCCCGTTTAACGCGCGGGCGTGGTAATAGTACTTTATCCCGCCTTTTACAAGTGTTTCCGGTCCGTTCACATCATGCCCGAACGTATCGGGTTCGTAGTCTATGTCCAGCGATTCTTTTGATATGCCAAGAAGCTTTGAAAGATAGCGTTTTGTATACAGTATGTGACGTGACTTGCTTTCGCCTGAAGGCATGTTCTTGTCTGCCTCGACCCATGTGGATGCGGTAACTTCCCAGCGGCCTTCCTTAACGCGTTTTTTGATCCTTGTAAGCATTTC
>JBAYNV010000173.1:0-4585 GCA_041678685.1 Clostridia bacterium | reverse complement strand
CAGATATACTTTACCGTATCTGCAGCGGAAGGTCTCTTCTTTGCCCATATACCCTATATCCTTTATCGGAGCATGTATATGTTCAGGACATGTCTGGCGGGGCTGGAGCACCATTTCCTTCGCACAGCAGTTCTTTGTATTTACATATACGACCAGGCTCAGTCCTGTTGTATAGAAATCATTGAGTCCGAAATCAGCGATCTCAATATTAGCTTTTTCTGCGTCAGTAAGGATTATATTTGCTTTTTCATACATTTCCAATGCTTTCGATCTGGCTTCTTCAATAACGTTTCTCTTCATAACTGCCTCCCCCGCACATCGCTCAATAACTGAATTTTATTCTACAAACAGGCTGAAGTCAATGAGGTGCATCACTGGTGGGCTCATTTTTACTTCGTTGTTTTAAATCAGGGAATTCGAATGTATAATAAGGTTATTACAGGGAGATACTATGTATCATAAAACACTTTTTAAAGATGCCTTATGGATAATGCCGGCAAGGGATATGGACTCGGCTTTATTCAGAAAAGACTTTACTTTAACAGATAAAACACAAGGCAGGATAGTGATATGCGGGTTGGGGTATTTCGAGTTGTTCATAAACGGCAAAAAGGTCGGAGATGACCTTTTCGTTCCGGCATATTCGGATTATGAGCCAAGAGATACTGCAGATTTCAGATACCCTATATATGATCAGATGGATCACAGGATATATGCTCTTGAGTATGATGTTACCGAGTATCTTCAAATAGGTAATAATACAATAGGCATAATGCTTGGCAGCGGCTTCTATAACCAGACAAAACGCACAGGTGAAGGCCATGTGTCATATGGCAGGATAAAACTGTGTTTCAATATGACGACAGATGAAGGATCAGTGATCTCCGATGCTTCGGTGCGATTTAAAGAAGGGTTCATCAGATCTTCAAACCTCTTTTATGGAGAAGAACATGACTACAGAGGATTTGATTATGGATGGGATACCGCAGCCTGTGATAAAAATAACTGGGAGGATGTGACGATATCCGGCATACCGGAAAGCTCATTCCATATACAGGACTGCCCTGTGGATAAAGTGATACGGAAGATAAAACCGAAGCTTGTAAAACGATTCAGCGGATACTCGCTGTATGATACGGGTGAAAACATATCAGGATATCCCGTTGTATACTCAAAAGCAAAAAACGAGACGATAACAGTAGAGTGTGCAGAGAACATAACCGATGATCTGACTCTTGATTTCGGTTCCATGGGAGGATCCAAAGGCCAGAAAGGTACTGATACATACATAACAGACGGGATCAATGAATATTACCACCCGGTCTTCACCTGGCATGGCTTCAGATATTTTACTGCAACTGATAATTGCGAACCTGTCGAATGCCGCGTGATACATGCAGATATCGGTATCACATCCTCTTTTAAGTGTAATGATGAGACACTTAACTGGTATTATGACGCATTCATACGCTCCATGCTCACAAACATGCATGGCGGCGTGCCTTCAGACTGTCCTCACAGGGAAAGGCTCGGGTATACGGGAGACGGGCAGTTATGCTGTTCCTCTGCCATGTATACGCTTGATGCGATGAAGTTCTACAGAAAGTGGATGGAGGATATTAAAGAAGGGCAGGATATGGTAACAGGCCATGTACAGCATACCGCTCCTTTCAACGGAGGAGGCGGAGGGCCTGCAGGCTGGGGCGGCGCGATAGTGACTGTTCCGTATGAATATTACATGCATTACAGTGATATCAGCGTGCTTGTTGAATTCTTCCCGCGGATGATGAAATATTTCAATTACATGGAAAGCAGATGCAAAAACGGATTTGTGGCAAGTGAGGAAAAAGGCGGATGGTGTCTTGGAGACTGGTGCGCGCCTGATCAGACGGTGATACCCGAATCTTATGTCAATACCTGCCTGTATATTTCATATCTTGATACAGCGATCAAAATCGCAGGGATACTGAACAAACAAACAGAGATAATTAAACTGGAAAAGCTCAGGAAAAACGCATCCGAAGCTGTTATAAACGCATACCGTTCCAATACAGAGCATATATTCATAGGCGGCATACAGGGTGCCGATGCCTTTGCATATCTTATAGGTTCAGGTGACGACAGGACACTTAAAAATATCGAGAGCAGATATACGAAGCTTGGCACATATGACACAGGCATATTCGGCACATATATACTAAATAAAGTACTGTTTGAAAACGGTCATGCGGATCTTGCATACAGGCTTATGACGAATAAGATGTCTGCTTCTTTCTTCAACATGAAAGAACATGGTGCAACGACCCTCTGGGAACGCTGGAACGGGGATTCAAACAATCATCCCATGTTCGGCGCATCGGTAAGATATATCTTTGAACATATACTTGGTATAACACAGCCTTATGGCTGCGCAGGGTTCGATTCTGTCATCATCGCACCAAAGATCATAGAGGGGCTGGATCATATAAAAGGGCACATGACCGCCGCTTTGGGTATCATATCGGTCGGATATGATAAAAAGAGCGACAGTATCGATTTTTCAATAACGATAGATAAAGGGATACAGGCGATTTTCAGGCTGTATGACATGGAATTCAAATTGAACGAAGGTTTGAACAATTTTTCTATAAGCATCAATAAACAGCAGGAGGTCTGATATATGGTGACCACATTGGAAACAAACAGGCTGATATTAAGGGAATTTCAGATCGCTGATCTTACGGATCTTTACGAATATGCAAAGAATCCCAATGTAGGCCCGAATGCAGGCTGGACGCCTCATAAGAATATAGTGGAATCGGAAGCGGTCCTGAATATGTTCATGAAGGAAGATATGGTCTGGGCTATAGTGTATAAGGCGGAGAATAAGGTGATAGGGTCGATCGGCCTGCATACAGACAGCCTGCGTTCATCGCTGCACTGTGTCAAATCAAGGTGTCTGGGTTATGCGCTTTCGTATGATTATTGGGGTCATGGCATAACGACTGAGGCAGTAAAGGAAATACAAAGATATGCTTTTCTGGAACTGGGACTGGATATCATGGCTGTTGACCATTATCCGAATAACAGAAGGTCCATGAGGGTAATAGAAAAATGCGGTTTCAGGCTTGAAGGCACGATACGGATGGGCCGTCCTGATTATGAAGGCAAACCGACGGATATCGTATGCTATTCAATATTAAAAGATGAATGGATGAAGAATAATAAGCTGATATAGATCATACGTTTCTGTTATCCCAAAAACCCATATGCATGAACGTGGGTTTCTCTTTTTTTGCTATCGAACCGCTCCAGCGAAGGAAGAAATCCTCTTCTTCCATACATGCCTTCCTTGAAAGCCCGGCCATTGCTTCTTTATCGGATATGTTCTTATGTGCTTCATCTATCCATTTGGCTTCCAGTTCATTTCTTTCCGTATAATACTTGGCAGGGATGCTGTTACCTAACAGACGCCTGTTGAACTTTTCCCTCTTCAGCCAGTATTCCTGTGCATTATTATCATTCTCATTGAACACAGGCGCGACAGGATCATTTCCGAACAGATAAGGTTTGTACAAGGAAACACACGGCAAGGAGCTTCCCGTGACCCAGACCAGAGGAGTATCTGATATTTCCACTATCATCGACGCGGTCGTCTGGTTATTTACCACTCCTCCCGCATGCATACATACGCTGTTTGCAGTCCCGCCTGCAAAAGGATCTTTTGATCTTTTATGATTTCTAAGAACATTCATAAAATTGCTTACATCGGGATCTGTCATAAGGCATTCCTGAGTGCTCTTTCTTCTTTCACCGGAACCGCAAAGAAATGTATATATGGGTTCTGTATGTCTGGATGCAAAATCCACACCCGGTTCATTGGAACATACGGCATCTTTTCTTACGCACATCCTGTTTGATATGCTGTCTTTGTCTGATTTCCTGTAAGCCCATTTTTTATTATATGTCTCTAAAATATACAGTTCGGTTTTATCCATGATGAGGAATGAATTGTTATAGAACACAGGGCTGTCGTATCCGCAGTTGCCTCCCTGCCCGTATCTTTCAAGAAGACTGATCACGGTATCCAGCGCGCCTTTTGCATTTTCCGATCTTTCCAGTGCAAGCCTTAAAAGATCCATTCCCGTAAGACCTGTATTACTGTACTTCCCTTTTGTAAAAATCGCTTCGTTTCCTATCGTTACGCCGCATTGGTTGACACCCATTTCCGCACCCCACATCCATGACGGGCGGGACAGTAAAACAGCTTTTGTTTCCTTTACTTGTTCTATCTCAATGTATGTCGCTTTTAACGTGCTATGCTCGTTTATCTTTGCCTTATGAAATTCCACTATCTGAGGTTCGCTTACGCATCTGTCACTGTTTTTTCCGAACAGTACGCAGCTTTTTCCTGTTGCTCCCAATGTATCACACATGGTAAAACCTCTTTTCATATAACGGATTCTGATATGTATAATCTAACATAAAGAGCGGTTTTTCGCAATATCGCAGTATTGTTCCTTGCAAACATGCAGATATGATAATAGAATATCTTTATGAAAATGAAGTATGACGAAATGTCGGACAGCGAAAAAGTAAAAAGGCT
>JBAYNV010000172.1:0-4637 GCA_041678685.1 Clostridia bacterium | reverse complement strand
GGAGCCAGGCATTTTAATCTCTTCTGGAGACGTTCTTTGTTGTAGAATTCAATGTATTCTTTAACTCTTGAAATCAGATCTTCCATACTGCTGAATCTTTTCCCGTAAAACATCTCTGCTTTCGTCGTACCGAAGAATGCCTCCATTGGCCCATTATCAATGCATCTGCCAATGCGGGACATGCTCTGCTTCATGCCAGCCTCTTCAATCTTGTATTTGAATGTATTGTTGGTATATTGGAAGCCTCTGTCGCTGTGGAAAACAGGTTTTGCATCCTGGTTCTTTAATATGGCCCTGTCAAACATACGGAAAACCAGCTGATTGGTATTTGAATGCGAAAGCTCATACTCAATGATGCTGTTGTCATAGAGGTCCATGATCGGGCTCAGATACAGCTTTCTGCCTTCTTGCGGTACTGAAAACTCAGTAACGTCTGTCAGCCATTTTTCGTTGGGAGCTCTGGCCACGAAGTCCCTGGCGAGAATGTTATCCTTGACATATTCAGGCTTTACCAGTTTCCGGTTCACTTTCTTTCGCCGGATCCTTGCACTGACACCCAAGTGCGACATGAGACGATGTATATACCCCTCACTGTAATTTGTCTGATTGAAATGGTTGATATACATGGTCATGCGCCTGTATCCCAGAATGCCGTCATAGGTAGCATGATACTCAATGATCAGATTGCAGAGACATTCATCTTGTATTTCCTTAATGGGTTTGATTCTCTTCTTATGCTTGTAATAAGCGCTTTTGCTGATATCAAGGATAGAGCATATCATGATCACCGGATATCCTTCACCCCGGTAGTAATCCACAGTCTGATAGGTCGCTTCATTCCTCACTTTTGAGAGTGAAGCCTCTTTTCGATTTCCTCTTTTTTTTTAAGCACTTCAAGTTTGAATTCTGCCTGTTTGCGAAGAGTCCTCTCATGCTCAAGTTCATATGTCAGCCGTTCTGTTTCACTCATACTGCTATTATCTATGCCTTTCGGCCCGCGTTTTTTGTGCTCCAAGGCATTGGCACCATCCGCCTCGTATTTGCGAACCCAGCTGTATAGCAGGGAATACCGTATCCCATATCTGCCGGCTGCTTCTGCATAGTTCATATTGTTCTCAAGTATCCAATTAACAATATCAATGCGTTCTTGGAATGTTGTTTTCCTGGACTTCATGGTATAGATCTCCCTTTTGAGTTTGTAATCCGTCTGTTCTATACCATTATATTCTTTTTGAAACCAATGGCTCAAAACACTTACTGATATGTTATGTCTTGCACTTAACTCGCTGATTGAGGTTTGTCCGGACATGTAGCTTTTTACGATTTGCTCTTTGAATTCCTTAGGATAGTATCTGTTTGTATTTGAATGAGTGAATCCGTCCTCCCCATGCTCTTCGTATACAGAGCACCAATGTCGTACAATATCTCTATTTGCACCGATACTTTTAGCTATGCTTCCACACCCTACTTTTCCACTCTTGTAGTCTTGGCATGCTTTGATTTTGATTTCCTTACTGAATTTTGGGTTTCTTCCCATAGTAAAAACCTCCAAAGCAGTTGTCTTTTAATTAATTAGACTGTCTACTTTGGAGGCATCATATCATATTAAGTATCCTTTTTGTTTTTTGTATCATATTTCCATATCTACCATCACAGCAACATTTTAGCTAATACTCATAAACTCTATAAAATCAGGTATTTCAGCACTCTGGATATTCATATCAAATTCTTCCTGTTTTACTGTTATCTATTGCATATTCGGGCACATCCGGACACTCATTCCGGAATTATGCGGACAGCATTCCGGTTTTATCCGGACACCTTGTCGAATAAACTGATTGTAAATCAGTCAGCTTTCTTTTTCAATGTTTTTCATAGTCTTCCTTGCGGCAATCTCACGCATCGACTTCTGGGAGTCAAGCTCTATGATGTATGAATTATGTATGACCCTGTCAAGTATAGCATCAGCTATTGTAGAATCAGGGAAAAGCTCATACCACATAGTATGCGCTATCTGACCTGATAGAATGGTAGAGTTTTTATTGTATCTGCTCTCAGTGATTTCCAGAATGTCCCTGCTTTCTTCCAGCGAATATGACTTCAAACCAATGTCATCAAGAATCAGAAGCTTCACCTTATCCAGATTGTGCATGAACCTGCTGTACCTGTTTTCGGATTTTGCTTCCTGTATCTCCAGCAGAAGCTCAGGGATCCTGTAATATCTTACGGTCATCCCCTGTCTGCATGCATCATTACCAAGAGCGCATACCAGATATGTTTTGCCGCTGCCGGTCTTTCCTGAAACAATGATATTAAGCTTCTGCTCGATGTAAACACATGATGAAAGCGCTGTTATTGTCCTCTTGTCGATCTGCTTGTCAGGCGAATAGTCCATATCCTCCATGCATGCATCAACCCCCAAGGCTGCATTAGCCAGAAACCTTTTGATCTTGCTGTTCTTCTTGCTGAGTCATTCCCTATCGACCATCATGCCTAATCTTTCATCGAAAGACAGCCCACGGTAAGTTTCCTCGGGTTCGCTGAACATCTGGGCCATCACCTTGAGTTTCATGTCACGCAGTTTTTGCGCAGTCTAATTGTCAAGCATCTATACCACCTCCCATGAAGGCTTTCTGCCCTCTCACATTTCCATGTTCGATTATCTTCTCTGTTACCATCTTCTTTTCGGTTAAGCTAATCTGTTTAGGGAGTATTGCATATTTCGGAGTATCCGGACACCTAAACCGGAATTATTCGGACAGTGTTCCGGATTTATCCGGACACCCTGCCGTTAGTTCTATCTTAAGGCAGCAACGCGTCATTTTCAAGGTTCTTCATGACTTTTTTTGCTGCAATTTCTCTCATTGATACCTTGGAATCAAGTTCAATGATGTAGGAATTATGTATTACCCTGTCAAGTATCGCATCAGCGATGGTTGGATCCGGAAACAATTCATACCACATCGTATGCGATACCTGTCCCGACAGGATGGTTGAACTTTTGTTGTATCTGCCTTCCGTTATTTCCAGAACATCTCTGCTTTCTTCAAGCGTGTAGGATTTTAGCCCTATGTCATCAAGAATCAACAGTCTGGCTTTGTTCAGGCTTTTAATGTATCTGTTGTATTTGTTGTCCAGTTTTGCCTGCTGTATCTCAAGAAGCAGTTCGGGTATCCTGTAGTACCTTACGCTCATTCCCTGTCTGCATGCTGCGGTACCGAGCGCGCATGCAAGATATGTTTTTCCTGAACCTGTTTTCCCGGATATTACAACATTAAGCTTCTGCTCAATATATGCACAGGAGGAAAGTCCGGTTATTGTTCTTCTGTCTATTTGCCTTTCGGACGAATAGTCAATTTCTTCTAAGAAGGCATTGACGCCGAAGGATGCCGCAGCGATGAATCTTTTGATCCTGCTGTTTTTCTTTGCCATCCATTCTTTGTCCACCATGATGCCGAGCCTTTCCTCGAATGACAGATCCCTGTATATGTCATCCGGCTCGCTCAGCATCTTAGCCATTACTTTTAGTTTCATCTCGCGCAGTTTTGCCGCAGTCTGATTGTCAAGCATCAGCGCCACCCCCTCCGATAAACGCCTGATTGCCGCGTATGTTGGAATGCGCTATCACTTTTTCAGGAGCAGGTTCTTTCTGGGAAAGCTTCTGCTTTAGCAGGATGCAGAAATACTTGCAGGAAGTGATGCTTCTCTCATTCGCTTCCATGCTGGCTTTTTCAACAGCTGCAGGCTCGCAGCCTTTGATATTACTTATGATGCCCATGCATGTCCTGTACGCCTGGACAGGGTATTCATATTCGTCCAGAACGTTCTGTATGAGCTGCCTGGTATGTTTTCCGTATGCTGCCGCCCAGTCAAGAAACCGTTCATTTGACCAGCCGCTTACCGTACGATGGTTTTCAGGCATATGTTCGGGCAGTGTGGAATAGCGCCTGTATTTCTCGTAATTGCGTTTATGCACCGCTACACACTCGTTATCGATGAATATTTCGACCATTCTGCCTGTTATCCGCAGCCATGCGCTCTGATTCACGTAAACATGGCTTACACTGTAGAATTTGCGCTCATATTCGACATGGTAGTTGAACTGGACTCTGGCTTCCTTCCAGACTGCATACTCATATGGACGTTCAGGCAGAGGCTGCAGGCACGGCCTGTCTATCTCCTCATATGCCGTCCGCCTGTTTCCCGGCATCTTCTGGAAAGGCCGTTCAATCAGTTTTTCAAGTTCAGCCTCTATCGCATCGTTGATATCCCTGATCCCGAAGAACTGCCTGTCACGGACTGAGGCTATTATCCGCCTGGAAACGTTCTGGACCGCATTCTCGTCAGCGCCTTTGTCACGCGGCTTGTTTGGCCTTGCCGCAATCACTGTCGTCCCATAGTGCTTCGCCATCTCCATGTAAGCCCTATTGATTACGGGATCAAACAAATCCGTTTTTGTTACTGCAGTCTTCGCATTGTCCGGTATGGTTATTTTAGGGACACCTTGGAAGTAGTCATATGCTCTTACATGGCCTTCTATCCAGTTCTGTTCCTTCTTGTTTTCAAAGGCATAGCAGAAAGGGTAATTGCTTGCCGGCAATACCGCAACGAATATGCTGGCCTCAAGATGCTCCTGC
>JBAYNV010000171.1:0-4674 GCA_041678685.1 Clostridia bacterium | reverse complement strand
TACTTTCCGCAACATTTTTTGTATTTTTTTCCGCTCCCGCATGGACACGGATCATTTCTGCCTACTTTATCCCTGACTGCAGTATGATCTACCGTGTATTGTTTCTTTATTTCAGCTCTTCTCTCTTTGGATAAAATATTATCCCACTCATCCAGTCCATATAACCATTGAGCCTTGGCATTATGCATGTTGTATAAAAGCTTCTCAAAATCGATAGTGATATCGATCTCGGATTCTTCCTCGAGTTTATCCAGTTCGACCGGTGTTTTCAGGCTGGTATTTATCCCGTCAAGGAATCCTGCAAATACCCAGTCTTCCATATTGAATGATCTGCATACATCGGATATCTTACCTTTTATATTATCAGTCTTTTCTGCAAGCAGCCTTTTATACACTTCCTTTTCAGAATCCAGATAGGTCTTATAGAACTCCTGTGCTTCCTCTGAATCCAGCTTTTTATTCCAAATCTCATATATCTTCATTATTCTATGCCTTGTCCTTTATTTCCTTGATAAGCCTGTTCTTGAATTCCTCAAGGAACATCGTACCTATATCTCCGATCTTCCTTACCCTTACCGCTACCTGTTTGTTTTCCATTTCCTTATCACCGACGATAAGCATATACGGTATTTTTTCCATCTGAGCTTCCCTTATCTTGTAACCTATCTTTTCGGATCTGAAATCACACTCAACACGTATATCGTTATCAAACAGTTCTTCCTTGATCTTTCTCGCATATTCTTCCTGTCTGTCGGTCAGGGGAAGTATCTTCACCTGAACAGGTGCAAGCCATACAGGGAAGGCTCCGGCGTAATGCTCAGTAAGTATCGCAATGAATCTTTCTATGCTTCCGAATAAAGCTCTGTGTATCATTACCGGCCTGTGTTTTGCTCCGTCAGCGCCCATGTACAGAAGATCGAATCTTTCGGGCATCTGGAAGTCAAGCTGTATCGTTCCGCACTGCCATGTACGGCCTATGGAATCCTTGACATGGAAGTCTATCTTCGGCCCGTAAAATGCCCCGTCGCCCGCATTTATCTCATATTTTTTACCTATTGAATCAAGGGCATCGGCTAAGGCTTTTTCAGCTATATCCCATTGTTCCCTTGTACCCATCGAATTCTCAGGTTTCGTGGATAACTCTATTGTATACTCAAAATGGAATACTCCGTACAGTCTGTCAAGAAGGTTTATTACTCCTACGATCTCGTCTTTTATCTGTTCCTCTGTCATGAATATATGGGCATCATCCTGCGTAAAGCACCTGACCCTCATCAATCCATGAAGAGCGCCTGACAGTTCATGCCTGTGGACAAGCCCCAGTTCAGCCATTCTTATAGGCAGATCCCTGTATGAATACATCTTGCGTTTGTAAACCAGCATACCACCAGGGCAGTTCATAGGCTTAATCGCATAATTCTGCTCATCGATCGTCGTGAAATACATGTTATTCTGGTAATGATCCCAATGTCCTGAACGATGCCACAGATCTTCATTCAATATTATAGGCGTAGATATCTCCTGATATCCTGCTTTCTTGTGTTCTTTCCTCCAGAAGTCTATAAGCTGGTTGCGTATCTCCATTCCTTTTGGAAAGAAAAATGGGAATCCCGGACCTTCATCCATTATATCATAAAGATCCAGTTCCTTACCTATCTTCCTGTGGTCTCTCTTCTTTGCTTCCTCCATCTGAAAAATGTAATCATCAAGAAGCTGCTGTGAAGGGAAAGATATCGCATATAGCCTTTGAAGCATCTTGTTCTTTTCGCTTCCTCTCCAATATGCTCCTGCGACTGACAGTATTTTTATCACTTTTACTCTTCCTACAGAGGGTAAATGAGGTCCTGCGCACAGATCCGTGTATTCCCCCTGTTTATAGAAAGAAATGACCGCATCCGCATCAAGGTCGTTTATGAGTTCGACTTTATATGGTTCATCTTTCATCAGCTCAAGGGCTTCTTTTCTGTTGAGAGTGAATCTCTCCACAGGATAATCGGCTTTTATTATCTTGTCCATTTCCTTTTCGATCGCAGGAAAATCCTCTTCGGTAAATACATGATCCGTATCAAAGTCATAATAGAATCCGTTTTCTATCGACGGACCTATGGCGAACTTTGTTCCCGGGAACAGTCTCTTTACAGCCTGTGCCATTATATGGCTGGATGTATGCCTGTATATTTCAGCCGCTCCCTCGTCTTCAAACTTCAAAAGCAGAAGATCACTGTCTTTTTCGATAGGTTCTGCAAGTCCGACGATATTTCCGTTTATTTTTGCTGCAACGACTGCTTTTGCCAATCCTTTTGATATATCGGCTGCTACATCCAATGCAGTAACTGCTTTCTCATACTGTCTTACCGATCCGTCCGGCAATTTTATATTTACCATTTTCTCCATCCTCCTGTATCTGTCTGTTCAATACGTATAAAAAAATCCGCTCCTGAATAAAATCGGTTCATTCAGGGGCAGACATTGTTCCGCGGTTCCACCCTGATTAGCAAAAAGCCATCTCATGTGATCGTCTCGTGATCATACGTTCTGTTCAAGGATCGGTTTTTCAACGTCTTGTGAAAGGATCTCATCCTGCCCTTTCTCTCTGTAGTTTCCGTTTACTCTGTTCCTGTCATTACAGCATATTCGTTTATTAGTGTGAATTCTACCATTAGTAAACCGATAATGCAAGAACTTTTTATTTTGTTTCCCTACAGTAATTTTACACCAACAAAACCTTGATAGTCTTTAAACTAATCAACATTCTCCTGTATTGTATAACAGTACTCATACTTTAAGCCCAATGCATTATCAGACCCTGTATATTCACCTGCACCGTCCGAAGGTGCAAAATACTGCCTTAAGTATCTTGTCAGAGATTCCATGTCTGCATCGCTTTTTGTCTCTATAGTTATAGACTCAATGTATTCGTTTTCATAGGCCTCTTTTTCATACTTTTTATTATTACCGGTATATGTTATATATATTGTATCATACTGATCAGTCGAATCCTCAGGCAGCTCATAATAACCTATTGCCGTAAATGCAACGTATATATTATTGGTGGTGTTTCCTGTTGTTGGACATAACTCCATAACTTGTTGGTCTGTATATTGATAATGTTGAATGGCTTCAAACATTGGTGCAGGCACTATTGCGTATCCCGCCATTGCACCGCCATTCCCTGTAGCACGCTCTACGTAGTCTTCCTCCCTTTGTACAACAAGGTCTTCGTTAGTGTAGTTACCGTAAAAATATATCTCACTGTTCTCTTTATCGCTTTTTATTTCACTTATGCTTGTAATAGCCTGATGATAAGGCGGTATCGGATAATCGTTCCAGACATCGTCTTGCTGCTTTCCTAAAGTCTTCAACCTTAAACTATAAGGCTGATTCTGCGTTCCCGAAGTGTTATCAGCCGGATTTACTCCTTTTCTACCCGTACTTATCACTATATCGGTTATGTACTCAGAATAATCGGAATAATTTTCTACTAATGCATCGCCATATAAATGCGACATCTCCAAATCAGCTTTCCCATCTATCCTGGAAATAGTTATTATATTCTTTTTAAAATCTGTGTCTTCCTCAATATATACCGGCTCCAAACCCACAGTGTTTACAAACATATACGGATAGGCTTCATTAAGCTTGTTTATCCTCTTTGAATATTGAGAAAGCACATTATAGTCTGCGAATATACTATTGAAATAATATACGAAATTGGTAAGATCTTTGTTTTCATCTACATCGATCTCCATACAGTCAATATGATTTAATGCATCCCTCTCAGCTCCTGCTACTGCGCTGCTAAATCCCGCCAAGGACAGGTATAAAGTGTCATATCCCTTGTCTGTTGCATATTCCCCTATTATCGTGAAACTCTCAAAACCGCTTGTTTCGGAATTATCTATGGATAAAACCTTTTGACGGTCAGATAATCCGGCTTTCATATGTTCACTCAAGGTAGAGGGGATAATAACATAATTCTGATCCGTATTTTCTAGCAGATCCGCAGTATAGCCTTCATATAATGTAATATTGCTGACTTCTTTATCTGCAACAATTCCGTTTAGTGTAGTTATACCTTTACAATACTTTATCGAATCAATAACTCCCTTAACTTCATCACTATCTGCATCCGCAAGGATGCCTTCATAGTTAGACATGCTTATACCCGTATCGCTCATCGTATATCTCGCGGATGAAATATTTAAACTGACTATTTCGTCTTCAAATGCCGATCTGCTGAACGATAAATACCTAGCATATCTGTACGGCATACTTAGCGGCTCCTGACCATCCACTCTTTTTATGACTATGTCACTGTTGAAGGTCGTTACAATAAAACCATCCAACGGTTTTTCCGAGTTGTCACAAGACACTGACAACAATCCTGTTATAACGATCACTACTAAAAGAGCTATGGTTATACCTGTTTTTTTCCTGCTTGCCATGTTGTTTTTTATCCAATCATCGGTGATGGTGATTGGATTCTCCTTTCTCGGACTTTTCTAGTTAAGAACTGTGGACCTGTATCCATTGCCTGTTTTTCCGTCTTGTATTTAAAATGTTGGAACATCAATTTCTCACTTTATTACTTCCTTCCTTCAAAGTCTAAATCAATCAAAACCTTCTCGGTTCAGAATGCAACATCATTCAAATGAAGAACCGGTTATTACGAGT
>JBAYNV010000170.1:0-4700 GCA_041678685.1 Clostridia bacterium | reverse complement strand
TATATACACGCATACGACACTGGCGCCTGCCGGTGTTGACCAGACATATGAAACAGTTATACCTATCAGAAAGCAGATGACCGATAAAATAGCGGAAGATATAACCACGCTTCTGAAATTTTTGAATATGCGCATCGATGTCAGTGAAGGAAATATTATAAGAGCCGATATGAGAAGCGCACCCATAAGGCGCATTCCTAAAACTATTGTAATTGCGGTAAGAAAGGCTATGAGCATATTGTATATCCCTGCTTTGGTGCCTGTCGCTTTCATGAAGTTCTCATCAAATGTGACAGCAAAGATCTTGGAATAGAAAAATACATACAGTACCATGACAACTGTTGCAAGTATTATGGAAAGGCTCACATCTTTACTGCTCATTGCAAGGATGCTTCCGAACATATAGTTAAAAACATCTATATTTGCTCCTGTCGATAAAGATATTGCCATTACACCTATGGCAAGCGAAGCTGTGGATATGATTGCTATCGCCGCATCACCTTTTATCTTACTGTTCTGGCTGAGCCTTAACAGAAAGAATGCGGCAACAACAACCACCGGTATGGCAACAGAAAGGGGTGCTGCATTCATTGCGGTCGCTACCGCAAGAGCTCCGAAGCCTACATGGGATAAACCGTCTCCTATCATGGAATAACGTTTCAAAACAAGGCTCACACCAAGCAAAGCAGCGCACAGTGATACCAGGATACCTACTATCATCGCCCGTACCATGAAAGGATATGACATCATTTCCAGGAATATATCAAACATTATGATCGCCTCCAAGGAAATTCCTGCCTTCTTCACTGTTTAAATAATCACTGGTTTTTCCGAAAAACAGAGGTTTGTTCTGCAGGTGCAGTATATGGGAAGCATATTTCACTGCACTTTCGATATCATGGGACACCATTACCATGGTTATCCCTGCATCGTTTATCTGTTTTATGATCCTGTACAGTTCCTGTGTGATCAAAGGATCTAGCCCTGCCACAGGTTCGTCCAGAAGGAGTATTTTTCTGGTCGAGCAAAGCGCTCTTGCAAGAAGGACTCTTTGCTGCTGGCCTCCCGACAGGTCCCGATATGAGTGTTTTTTCAAATTCGCGATATCCAGCTTTTCCATATTGGAAAATGCTCTGGCTTTATCCTCTTTCGAATAAAAAGGTTTCAGTCCTCTTGAATTCAGACAGCCTGACAGCACTATCTCCCACACGCTTGCAGGAAAATCCATCTGAGTATCCGTCTGCTGCGGAAGGTAACCTATTTCATTATGCTTCAATCCGTCCCCAAAAGTGATCGTGCCTTTTGTCACTACCTTAAGCGATAAAAGCGCCTTTATAAGAGTGCTCTTGCCGGAACCGTTCTCTCCAACGATACAGAGATAGTCTTTAGGATCCACAGTAAATGACAGGTCAGTAAGAACGGTGGTGTTCTCATAAGAAAGAGTTACATCTTTACATGTGATAAGCGCCATGTTATCTCATCGCCTCCTTAAGTGTCATAAGATTCTGCTGCATAAGGCTTAGATATGTCACGCCTTTACTTATATCGTCTTTTGAGACATTATGACAGGAGTGGAGCAAAGCTGTTTTTGCTCCCGTTGCTTCCGCTATGCTGTCGGCTATAAGGTGATTTGAAAATTCGATATAAAACACAGTGGAGATGTTCTCTTCTTTAACTCTATCGATCAGAAAAGCTATCGTTTGCGCACTGGTTTCAGTCTCTGTTGCGCATCCGGGGAATGCAGCATAATATATTAGCCCATATTCATCAGCAAAATACCGAAATGGGAAACGGTCTCCGAATATGAGTGTCTTGTTTTCCATTGTTGCGAAAAAATCTGTAAATTCCGTATCAAGCTCTTCAAGTGAACTTATATACACCTCATAATTTGTCAGGTAAACTGACACATTACCGCTGTCTAGTCCGCAGACTGCAGAATATATGGCTTCAGTTATTCTGATCGCATTTTTAGGAGAGGTCCAGACATGCTCGTCATATTCGATTCCTCCGATTTCTTCTTCTTCCTCCTGCATGCCTTCCGTTATCACTTCTTCGACTGCATCTACGCAATCCATCATCTTTATGGTTTTTACAGGTTCATCCATTGATAACAGTATCTCATCGACCCACGTATCGGAAAGACCGCCGGTGTATATAAAAAGATCGCAATTTTGAATGGTTATGATATCCTGTGCGGAAGGTTCGTACGAATGGCTTTCAGATCCGGGCGGTATAAGGATAGTAACATCCGCCAGGTCCTTGCATACCTGTAATGAAAAATCATATGCCGGAAAGATAGTTGATACTATCTGCAGTTTCCCGTTGGTCCCGACACCGGGTTGCTGTGAACAGCCGGTAAAACAGAAGACCAATAACACAGCCAGTATCAGGAAGACCGTTCTTTTTATCTTATTCATGGCTGTTACCGGTATCTTTGCAGTCTTTGCATATGCCATATATGACGGTCTTCGTATTATCCACCGAAAAATCGTGAACATTTTTGAAATGCTCATCCATATCCTTCATGAATTTGCAGTCAGAATGAAGAAGCCTGCCGCATTGCGTACATTTTAAATGGAAGTGCTCGTCATGCGAATTGCAGTTTTTGATCTGATAATATACCTTGCTTTCGCTGTCACCGGTATAACGGTTCAAAATGCCTTCTTCAGTGAATTTGGCAAGATAGCGGTATAGGGTCGCTTCACCTATATTTATCCCGCTTTCATTTATGAGTTCTTTTGACGAGAAGCACTTTTCACGGTGTTCCTTAAAGAACGATAAGAGTTGATCCCTTTGTTTTGTATTATATATTTTTTTCTCAGCCATATATCATCTCCAAATATGATAGTAACTATCATATTTGGAGTATAACACAAATACGTATATATGGCAATTGATTATTTTACAGGTCCGTTCATTGACGGATTGGCAATATCTTTGAAAGCAACTACTTTTGAGCCACTCTTTTCAACCAATGCTATGACCTTTTCGTGTGCCTCCGCTTCAGTAGATCCGCCTCCCGAAACAAGATGGATCTCCACATCCTTGCCTGCAGGAAGCATTTTAACGATGCTGTTGAATGCCGGAGCAGGCATACCGGCCCATACCGGCGATGCGATGACTATCTTATCATATGAGGTCAGATCTATCGGTCCTTCGGTTAAAACGGAAGCTTTCTGCTTCATTGCATCAGGGCAGCCGGGAATAAATGCGCTAAACATCCCTCTATGTCTTTTTTCAGTAACTTCAAAGATATCGGCACCTGATTCCTTTGCCAATGACTCACAGTATTTTTTTGTAGATCCCTTTAATGAATAGTACACGATAGCAGTTTTCATTTAACACCTCTTTCATATATTATATATCTTTGATTTATTAAATAAATTTAAAAAATACGAGAAAAACTTCGGGAGTTATGACTGTTGCGATATACCAGCATAAAAGACTCAGAGGTATTGCCGTTACCATATCTATTATCATATGCTGTTTAACAAAAACAGTAGACTGTATAATGAGGACCGAGACGGTCACTATGATCACCTTTAACCATAGAGGCATGTCGGGACATGACAGAGAACCTAATATGAAAAGCGTGGCGATCCCGCAGTGCAGGCTTGGAAGACAGCTCAGTGTTTTACTGTCGTTTTTATATACCGCTTTTACCACCCATATAGCAGGGCCTTTGCCGACAGGTTCAGGCCTGTCAAAAGTCGTAGGGTATACGATAAACACTATACCTGCAATAATTTCCTCAATAAATAGCGCCATGACATATATGGCAAAAACCGTATCGTAATAAAAATATAGTATTATAGGCATCGATGCAAGAAAAAGAAACCATGAGACATATGCGAAAATAAACTGAGGTATAAAAGGTATCCTGTCATCAAATCTGCTTTTTATTGGGTGTGGATTCTTTTGTATAAACTGTGTTCCCCAATATATGACTCCCTGGAAAAGCAATAAACCTATCTGTATCAAAATGACTTTAATCCAATTATTTATGACGTTATACCCCTTGCCCGTTGCTGTCTTTGATTATATCACAGCGGCTGTTTGTACAACAGATATCAGCTTCTATGGCATATCTCTTTATATCTTCTCCCAATTGTTATATAATCCAACCATACAGGAGGTAATATTGGATACAGAATATATTAAGAACGAGATCGTAAGGGTACTGAGAGATAAAAAAGCAAAAAATTTAATATCTATAGACTTAAAAGAGATCACGTCATTGGCAGACTATTTCGTGATCTGTACAGGGACAAGTGACAGGCACAGGAAGGCATTGGCTGATGAAGTATGTGATCTGTGTGCATTGTTAGGAATAATCGTATCGTCTCCTATAGAGGGATACAGAAGCACAAAATGGATACTGGTCGACTGCGGTGATGTGGTAGTTCATATATTTGATAAAGACGCGAGAGAAAAATTCAATCTTGAAAAACTCTGGGGAGACGGTGTTTTGGAAGACCTTCGTGAAGGCAATAAAGAGGAGATCAAATGATAGTAACAGGGATAAGCGATGAAGCGGCTAAAAATATAGAGGACCAGATAAAAGCACACAAGGAATTAGGCTGGACTTCATTGGAATTAAGGAACCACAACGGCATCAATCCTTCTACCGCGCGTTTCAGCGACAAGGATTTTAAGGATATGCTGAAAATAATCGATAAAAATGATTTTAAGGTAACGGC
>JBAYNV010000169.1:0-4773 GCA_041678685.1 Clostridia bacterium | reverse complement strand
GTAGTAATACGCTACCCGGGGATTATTTCCTATCACATCTTCTGTAAAAACGCTACTTTCCATATATATTTCGACTTGCTCTCCATCCAATAAAAACTGAAACTCTTTGCCATACTTTCTATTATATTCTCTTGATAATTGCAACAACTTTTTCTTACTGCTGCAATCTATGTAAATGACTATTCCAAGGGCTCCAAGGTATTCTTTCACTAAGGATCTGTTCTTGGCGACCATGACTGTTCTCTGGCGGTCTATTTTCATGTTCACTACTTTTATGCCGCATATTGGATCGGCTTGGACTTCATCGTAATCTTCGCTTTCCACGGGGCAGAGGACTTCGACTGCAGAACCTGATGCGAATGAATTTACCAATGGTTCCAAAAGGTTCCCATCTTTGTCAATTAATGTAACGGTTTCAGTTGTCCCTGCGCCATTGTCTATTTCTATGACTGAATGGTCCGTTATGTAATCAACAATGTTCGTCCTATCAAGCGAAACATCGGTATCGCCTGCAGTTGCGGCAGCAGTCAATGTCGTAGAGACATCGTAGTCAAGATTTATATGGGCCTTCAATGCAGTTATAATATCAATATCGCAGTTGTATGTCACGCTTCTGTAGCCGGGGTAATCCATAAAAAGAGTGAGATCCGGAACCAGACTCGTGATTATAATTGAGGTTACAGGAGTAGTAAAAGTCGAACAATCAAAAAGAATATGATTCCACAGATTTCTTCTAAATTCACTTCTGCTGAAGGTATATATGTTGGCTCCGATGGTTACAGTAAAAATATCTTCATAAAGCGTATCTCTCAAATAAAAATGCATACTCAATTCTTCAAAATCAGATAAATCGATACTTGTAAAACTGACAGTTACGGTGGCTCCGATAGCGGTAAAGACCATGCGTTTACTGCTGCCGTCAATACTTGTGTCAGTATTATTTGTAACAGCTACGCCCGTGGCAGAGTTTGTCCATACTTGATTTGCAAGTTCAGTAAACATTATACAAAAACTCCTTTGAGCTTTTTGTCGATGTATTCTGAAACAGCTTTATTGTCGAGCCCTCTTCTTTCATAGCTGTCGAGTGAACGATGCATGAAGGGGCGGGGAGGTACTATGAGCCATTCACGCTCCTTCTTAAAATGTATTCCATAGCAGGCAACGAACCAAGCTCTGACTTTCTTACCTTTTGGTCCCTGCAACGGGATTCTGTACCCTGTATGCTGAAGAATTGCCAGATCAGTATAGGAAAGTTTTCTGTACCCTATTGAGGGTACTTCTGGTCCACCTCCGAAATAACCGGCTTCTCCGGATTTCTTCGCACCAGGCATTACCTTCATCTGTTCAAGGAGTTTGCCCGTAACACTTAATGGATCGTAATTTCCCATTAAATATTCTGTAAGGCCGGTTCGCGCCCTTAGATTGAGGGTCCCGGAACGTACCATGTCAACAGTATGTTCCCGATATTTTTTTGCTCTGTACATGTTCAAGTCTTGCGAATCAATTGTATCTTTCAACTGTTTTAAATCTTTTTTAAATTCTCTCAATGAGTTCGGGTCGAGGCTGACAGTAATCATTCTTTGCCTCCTACAACCATATAGAGGTAATCGTTGGCAAAAGCATTGTAAGATTCCATGTGCCGGACAGTATATGTTTTATTATCAATCCTGAAAGTAGAATACCTGGCTTTCAGGTTCTTAATTGTCAGCGAAAGTAAATTAAGTTGATGTTTTGGAACATAACAAATGACATCGACATTTTCAGTCCACGATATTTTTGCAGTCGTTTCTCTGTCAAAAGGAGTATAGCGTATCGGAAACGCTTTGAGTGCAAGCGTAGTCTCAGTCAATTTTGAGCCAAGCTCGTCTTTAGTAGCGTTCTTGACCAATACAATTCCTTGCCCCTGAGCGCATACATTATACACCTGTTGCTGTGCCCGGAGCAGGGCTGTGGCGGTCATAGCATTGTCAATTGCCATTCTTTGCCCCGAGTAAGTCATTTATTTGCTTGATATATTCTGCAGAACATCTTTTGACACTGTGACGACAGTATGGACCAAATGAGTAATCGGGTGTACTTTTAGCCTCGTCCACGGTCATTATCCCAAGAATAGAAGCCGCTTCAGCATCGAGGGCAAGAATACTCTCGCCAAGGGTGAGAGTGGCCAGTATTTCCTGACAGATTTCCCTGTCTTTCTTGACCTGTCTGGGATCACTGAGATAAAAATTTACCACTCTCTCTCCGGAGGCGAGTGCAGAGATCATATTTGAATTTCTATCCACGTCCAAAATAGCAGTACGCGTCACTAAATCGATATAATAATCGAGCTTGTAATGTCTTATGCTTTCTGCGCCATCTATAAATCTGCTTGTAACAAGTACATTCCCTTTATTGATTGCCTTATATATTTCAGGGTATTTTATTCTTAAGGAATTTTTAAATCTTATAATTTCATTTTCAATTGCTTCGCCGGTCAATTTTGAGTTCTTCAGAAGCAGATTCTCAGCAATAAGTTCGCGTTGCATGGTTCGGAGGCTGCTCAGAATAAAGGATTGTGTCCTGGACAAACTACCGCTAAGAAGCTGTTCGTAAACTGTCTCGACTTCTACGAGGATAGCCTTTTTTGTCATGGCATCGGTTATTCCGGATCCTTCAAAGATGTTCTTGGAATAGGAACTATTTAAGTATTTGCTAAAATTGTTTAATAAGACCGCAGATAACCCGAGATTCATTAAGGTGATGTTCCGGGATAGTGCATCCTTGTCCTTTTCCCTCATGGGACCGGTCTCTACCATGCCGAGATAATCTGACATGAGATCCTGAAATTTAATGGATGGCGAAATCATATATTCATTTATAAATAGGTCAAAAGCTTCCTGGTCGAACCCTTCTTCAATTAAAGACACGAGCTGCTCAAGATCCTCGTCAGTCATATAATCTTCGAGGTAGAAATTTGTTACAGAAGTAAGTTCGGGTTCGATGTAGGGGATCATATTATTATGTTCTCCACTGGTTCGGTTATAGACGAATCCCCAAATACTGTACAGGTCCTCTGCAGCGAGTTTATATTAAATCCAGCGAGGGCCCAATACTCAAACGCCTTTGTCTTGAAGAAGCTATATGATACGTCTCCCTGAGATGCTCCCGATCCGGCACTTGTCTGATATGTGTAGCCTTCAACAGTCAGTCTCTCATTCGAGTTTGTCTGAAGCTGAGTCGTTTGGGCTGCCCGGGTACCAAGGAAGTTATAACATATTGTCCAAACCTCGGCCCAATAGAGATATGTTTCCCATGTAGTCAGTCCTGTTTTATTGAGAAGCGCGATTCTATCATATTCGGTCTGCCCTATTTTTGGATAAAAATAGAGAACCATCACATCATTTGCCATATTCACGATGGCAGCAGTGAACAGAGCGTCTGAGGCATATCCATAATAAGAATAGACATTGGACAGTCTTGATTTTACATCTGATATTGTATAGGAAGCACTTAACATTATCTTAACCTAACGGGGGCGTGATGCCCTTCCCCTGTAAATAAGAAACGAGGCTGGTCAAGGAAAGGTTCATATTCTGTGCCAGCCTCATGTTTTCTTTTAAGTCTGCCTTCATTTCTTTAAGGTCGTTATTGTATTCTGTTTTTAAGGTTTCTACACGTTCTTTACATCTTGCTTCACAACCGGGAGCATTAGTTTCTATCTTCGAAACTCTCCAACTTAACTTTATGAGCCATCCCGTGACCCAAGCCAGGGTGAGCACAAAAGATGAAACAAGTACCCAATATTTAACGATAAATTCCGCCATGTAGAATATACCTTCCATGTTATTATTCTTTTGCGTCAACGGCCTCTTCATTGATAACATCTTCGAGAACTGTTTCGGCAATGGTAGCATCTTCTGCATCGAGAGCCACTTCTGATTTAGCCGGTCTGCCTTTCTTCTTCACTGGCTCTACTACGACAGGAGCTTTTTCAGTTCCTTCGGGAGGAGTCTCAAAGAAACGACCACTCATTACCGCTTCCCTGGCATCAACACCATAATCAAAATATACTTCATTTCCATTTTCATCATACATTACTATCTTGCTCATTTTCAAGTCTCCTTTTTTAAAAGTTCAGGAAATCCTACCGTAGTAGGAAATCCTCAATCTTTAATTATTTCTTGAAAGATACGCAGTATAATTTATACCTGAATCGATTGTTCCGCCTACATGAGTATAAAGTCTGACATACCTCTTTGTAACTTCGTTCGCGATTACATTTTTGAAATTGATGATATAGCGCCCAACTCCCATATCGGTGTCTCCGATTATGGTTGTGGTTGCTTTCGTCGAACCTGCCGCAATAACAATCTTAGAGTTTACGCCAGTTGTCACAGAAGTCACCAGAATCTTGCCGCCAGAAATAGCAACGGTCTCTGTACTTGAAGTAGCAGCCTGCAGAGCTGCTTGCAGCTTTGTGCATATTCCCGTCCAATCGTCAGTGACAAGAAGCGCAACAGCAAGAGGACGGTTGGTTCCATCAACGCTAATATCTATGTTGTATGTTCGGCTTGGAAGTGCCGGAACAGTCGCCCCGGTTATGGTCCCGAGAGAACCCGTCGCATTAGATATTGCCTGAGTTCCTGCAGTTGGAGCAGCAGTACCATTCACAGCCGCATCAAGAGTCAGATTATACCCTGTAATTCTGTTCACATATCTGAAAAAATCAGATTCTGCTGCGCCGAGTTGAATACTTGCTATTTCATAAGTATCGTCTGCAAAAAGAGCATCGCT
>JBAYNV010000168.1:0-4788 GCA_041678685.1 Clostridia bacterium | reverse complement strand
GAAACCAACTCACCGATACCAAGAGTCGTTGTAGATGGGACTGCTATGGGATTCATCGGTAAAACAGTGCAGTTTATAGGGAAAGAGGCACATGCAGGCGGAGCACCTCACGAAGGAGTAAATGCACTTAACGCGGCAGCAATTGCCATCATGTGTATCAATGCCCAGCGGGAAACATTCCGTGACTGCGACTCTGTACGTGTTCATCCGATCATAACTAAAGGCGGAGATATGGTCAACACTGTACCTGCTGATGTAAGAATGGAAAGCTTTGTAAGGGCTAATAATATAGAAGCAATGCAGAATGCAAACAAGAAGGTAAACCGTGCCATAGAAGGCGCTTCTTATGCGATAGGTACCGAAGTTAAGATCGATGATATGACAGGATATCTCCCTTTGCAGCAGAACAGTGTAATAAGCGATTTATTTGTTGCCAATGCCGCTTCCCTTTTAGGTACAGACAAGGTGTTTTCAGATATTCCTTTTGCAGGATCTACTGATATGGGTGACCTTGGTTATGTTATGCCTGTGATCCAGCCTACAGTAAGCGGTTTTACAGGAGCAGCACATAGCAAGGACTTTACTATCACAGATCAGGAGTATGCATATATACTCCCGGCCAAGCTTATGGCTATGACAGTTATCGATCTTCTTATAGATAGTGCTAAAGCAGCAGATAAGGTAAAAGAATCACAGCCTCGTAAAACAGTAGAGCAATACCAAACACTGTGGAAAGAGATATTAGAAGCAAATCAAAAACATTGAAAAAGAGAGTTTATTGATTTACAATCAGTTTGTTCTACAAGGTGTCTGGATGTGTCGGAATAGGTAAGGTTTCTTAATAATATCCTTGATAACCGAAAAAAGGAGTAATAATTATGACTTTGATAGACAAGATTTCAAAAAAAGAAATCATATCAAAACTTAAGCATAGGTTGGAACCTCTTGCATATATTTATGCTTTATGGATTGAAGGTTCTGATGCAAACGGTACGTCTGATGAATTTTCAGATATCGATATATGGATGGATATTGCAGATGCAAAGGAAAATGATGCTATTGAAGCTGCTGAGAAAGCTTTACTTGAGCTCGCAGAATTTGATTATAAATATATAATGAGGCATAATCATCCTAAGATCCGGCAGCGCATATATCATTTGAAAGGATCATCTGAGTACCTGATGATCGATTTCTGCTGGCAGTTGCACAGCAGGCCAAAAGATGACTATTCATATTATACAAATGACCCGATAGAAAAAGTAAAGATACTTTTTGATAAAGATAATATAATTCGCTATAAAGAGTTGAATCAGGACGAGTTCTTGGCATCCAACAACATAAGACTTGAGGAAATGCAATATCGGTATACTCAGCACTCCAGGGTAATCAAGTATGTGCTTCGAGATCAGTATCTTGAAGCTTTTGCATATTATCAACGGTATGTCATTGAACCTTTGGTCTTTCTTCTTCGCATGCTTTATACCCCGGCTTATACAGATTATGGCTTTGTACACATAACACATCATATTCCGAAAGAGTCATCTGAGAAACTGGAATATTTGGTAAAGGTATCTTCACTAGAGGATATAAAAATCAAGATAACAGAGGCAGAACGGTGGTTTAATAAATTAACTGAGCAATTGAAACTGAAACCATATGTAAAGTGAATAATTAATTATATAAGTGACAGGATTCAGACTTGCGACCCCTTGAACCCCATTCAAGTACGATAAAACAAAATGCCTATATTTAAATATAACAGCTAGATGTACACATGCAATGATATCACCTGAACTAAGATATAAGCATGTTTATTACTAACTAATCCTTTTCTATACCCGGTACATCAATATATATATGCGTCTTATCATCATTCATAACCAATGTGTTGTCAGATAAGAATGATATACTGCCGCCAGTCAATGTAATCGAATCCTGTAACAGGACTTCTTTTGTTGTAAGATCAATAAGTAATATACCGTCAGCGATGTTGACTATCGGAATCTCAAAACCGACATCAATTCTACCTGTAAGTAATGCAGCATATCTGCCGTCTTTTGATATTGAATAACTTACTATATACGGAAAGTCATCCACAAAGCTCTTTATATTTACAGCTTCATTACTTTCATCATTATATATGAACATAGTTGGCTGGCTTCCGGTCCCACCAACAATAGACGCAGAAGTGACATATTCATCATTTTCATTCGAAATCAAATAATAACCATATTTATATAAGTCCAGGCTTGTACTCGAACCATCACGGATATCATAAACAGACAGTTTGAAAATAAGCATTCCTTCACCTGAGGTTGTTGTCTGATAAATGAACCTGTTTTCATCAAGTGCCTTTTGAAAATGATACTCCTCTAACGGCCAATCAGAAATATTTGCGCATAACACCATATATATACTATCAGTTTCAGTATCTTTCAGATAAACATTACAATCATCATTTATTGCCTTCCATTTTGTACCCGGAATAGAATACTCAAATGCATCATTAGCCATACCCTGTGCAATAATTTTCCCTTCAGTATCATAATAGTCAAATAAATGTGAAGTCCCATTAACATAATAAAATACGAATACATCTGTGCCAGCATCAGAGTATCTAGTGGTAAAATACAGATTCAAGCCTGTAACACCCGGATAATCCTTTGACCATATGATCTCATTTGTCTTGTAGTTGACCATATATAACTTGCAGACAGGTGCAGGAAGGTAAAACACTACCTTATCTTCTCCTACAGGAAGATACTTTTCAGTATTACCCGAATTCACTGTTCCAAAAACGATGTCTTTTGTCAGTTCGGTAATGATTTGGCTATTTTTCAAATCTACTGTTGTAATATGGTCCTGGTTTTCAGCAAGTGTCGGGAAAGGTCTCATATCAAATGCATCAGGTATATATTCGCCAAGTACAAACCTGTTGTCAGCTTTTACATAATTATATAGTTCCCTTCTTGAATCTATCATTTCACTTTCGGGTAAAATTCCTGAAAGAATGTATCTTCCATTTATATCGTCCGCAATGAAAATACCCTGGAGTGCTATTTTATATGTACCAGATTCATTCCTCGTCAAACCCTCAATATCAATTACTGTCTTAAGAGAAACCCGATATTCCTGAGAAGTTATCGCACGTCCTTCATATGACGTTTCGTCCCTAATATTGAATACTCCTGAATCACTTTTATAGACAGAACATTCTGTTATTTCCTTATCCATATATTTTGAACATATGTATCTTTTTATCCAATCCTCCCCAATGGGATACTCTATATCACTTGAAATATCCTTATTAATGATCTCCTGCCTGTCCAAAGGGAAGTTATACAGGGGATTAGTCAGAGCGGACCGTTTAGTATAATTCGGACCGCATACAAGATATTCTGTAAATGAACCTTCGGAATAATTTATAATTCTTTTTAGTGACCCGGGGAAAGCAGAGCCTGAAATCCACTGTGTGCTGTCTGGTAAAGTTACCGAATACCTTTGTGCATTAACATTAGTATCTTTAAATGCAACAGCACCGATATATTCGATTCCTTCAGATATACAAACCTTGGATATATCCTTTCGATTTTCAAAAGCCTTTGCAGCGATTTTAGCCACACCTTCATAATACGGAATAACAAGCGTTCCATTTGGTGTACATATGTATCCGGCTATACTGTCATTTTTTATTATGAAATATGTATTCAACCCAGTCCCAAGCTTAAGCTTATCTTCTGTTAAACCAATAAAAGCTCCTGTTCCGATATAGGTGACACTATCTGGAATAGTAACATTTGAAAGCACGTTATTTTTAAAGGCTTCCGCACCTATATTCTCGACCTTATTTGGAATAGTCAAACTTCTTAACAGATTATCTGCAAAAGCGCAATAGCCAATACTTATGACACTGTCAGGTATTACCACACTAGATAATTTATTATTGTTAAAGCCGGAAAGATACTCAACTCCTTGAGAAATAGTGATGCTTGTAAGCGAATTATAACTAAATGCGTTATCACCGATTTTTTTAACAGTAGCAGGTATTTCGACATGCGATAATTTATTATGATCAAATCCGGAAAGATACTCGACTCCATGAGAAATAGTGATGCTTGCAAGCGAATTGTAACTAAACGCATTATTACCCATATTCTTAACAGTAGCAGGTATTTCGACATGTGATAAATCGTTATGATCAAATCCGGAAAGATACTCCACTCCTTGTGGAATAACGATGCTTGTAAGCTCATTGTTAGCAAAAGCATTATCCCGAATATTAGTAACACCAGCGGATATTGTGACCACTGATAGGTCGTTATTATTAAAACCAGAAAGATACTCCACTCCCTGTGGAATAACGATGCTTGTAAGCGAGTTATAACTGAATGCGCCAGAACCGATATATTTAACAGATTCGGGAAGAGTTAAAGCCGTCAGACCATCCGACTGGTAATTACCTAATGGATCAGATGCTGTTCTGGGTTCTTCATATTTTCTTGAATTATAAAAAGCTGAGTCTCCTATATACTCAACGCTATTACCCAAATCTAATTCGTGTATTCCGCAATGTCTAAAAGCACAGGCACCTATTTTAGTGACTGTATCAGGAATTATAACTCCATATATTTTTTTAACTTCAAAAGCATGCTCGCCTATTGTCGTTACTGTGACACCATTAATTGTTGCAGGTATGTTGACATATTCACCGCCAGCAATGTCATAATCCAATATGATCCCGTGAAGAGCATCAAAGTAAAAGTACTTCTCATCAGTATATTCTGTGGG
>JBAYNV010000167.1:0-4807 GCA_041678685.1 Clostridia bacterium | reverse complement strand
GGATCGAAACCGCCTTTACTGTATGTATTGTGCTGTGAGTATTGAGAAGGATCAAAACCGGGTCCGTTCATATCGGCTGAACCCATAGTATCATAGCGCTTTCTTTTCTCGTCGTTGGAAAGCACTTCATATGCCTCATTTATCTCCTTGAATTTTTCCTCGGCTCTTTTATTGCCGGGATTATTGTCCGGATGAAACTTCTTGGCTAATTTCCTGTACGCTTTTTTAATTGTATCCTTGTCAGCCTTTTTATCGACTTCAAGTATTTTATAGTAATCTTTATATTCCATATCCCACATCCAGTCCTGACCTTGTCTGACCTATCTAATATTATATCCTACTTGTATGAATTTTCAATATATTTCTATAAAGGAAAAATATCATAGGAATATGATATCGTATTTTTATCTCTCAGTCTTTAAAGATATGATTGGATAATAATTATTATCCTCTGCAAAATCATGACTATGACATACAAAGCTATGTATGAGAAGTCAAATGTCATTGGCCTGCCTTTAGTAAATCTGGATATAAGCTGTCTTAACGGCTGAAGAAAAGGTTCCGTCAGTCTTTCAAGGATCGAATAAAATCTACTGAATCTGGCATTACCGAAAAACGAGCACACTGCCCGTATAAATACCATGAAAGAAATGGCATACAAAAGATAATATATGGCCGATAACAATATACTCAGCATTCTACCTTCTAGTTACTGTATGTCCTTGCTCTGTTTTCAGTGATGGGCTTAGCCGGTGCATCCTGCTTTTCATCATCGATATGATAGCCGTTAGGAGCTACGACCAATATATCTTTAGAAAGCTTTCTTATAGCGCCGCTCAATGAATAAACCGTACCGCTTAAAAAATCCACGATCCTCTGAGCAAGTTCCTTGTCGATCTGTTCAAGGTTTACAATAACAGCTCTTCCTGTCTTTAATGAATCGCTGACTTTTCTTGCATCCTCATAACTCTCAGGATACATAACATTAAGGATACCTGTGGAACGTTCGATCGGTGTTACTTTCTTTGTTGCGATCTGATCCAAAGCATCGATTTTTGCCAATACAGGGTTAACGGGAATCTGGGTCGTATTCTTTCTGTTCGCGTCCCTCGTAATTGGTGTAACTGTTGTCTTTTCTGTTGCTGTCTGTTCGAAACCTAAGAATTCGGTTAAGAATTTGTCAAAAACACTCATGTTTTCCTCCTCTTTTGTGTATACAACTAACTAATCTTTAGTATTTATGGTTTATATCTTAAATATTGCAGAGCCAATTCTTAATATATTTGCGCTCTCCTTAGCAGCAAGCATATAATCATTACTCATCCCCATCGAAAGATATACCATATCTGTATTGTAATGTTCCTTTTTCCCTATGTCAACAAAAATATCATGTAATTTCCTGAAAATACCTGAAATCAGTTCTTTATCATCGGTCAGAGGAGCGATCGTCATCAATCCTTTGATCTTTACGTGCGTATTATGCTCATTTGCAGTGATAAGATCTTCTATCTCGCTCTCGTCCACGCCTGACTTTGTACTCTCATGGGATATATTCACCTGTATCAGCACATCCGTGATCACATCATGCTGTTTTGACCTGTATTCTATCTCGTCAAGAAGCTCTGTACTGTCCACCGAGTGTATAAGGGCCGCTTTACCGACTACATATTTTACTTTATTTTTCTGAAGATGGCCTATAAGGTGTATCTTTACCCTTCCCTGAAAATATTCATATTTCTTCAGGAATTCCTGCACCCTGTTTTCGGCAAGTTCGATACCGGGTACTTCCAGCGCCATTTCTGCTGTCTCGCAGGATACTGTTTTTGAAACTGCAAGTATCCGGATGCTTTCATCGTTTATTTCTTTCTTAATTCTTCTTATATTCTCTGCTACATAATTGTCTGTCAATTAACTATATCTCCTTCTTCCACTGTGTCAGGATCCAGTATGAAATAGTCATATACCTTAAAGTCATACTCCTCGTCTATGTCCCTGACTATCGCATATGTATCGTCGTAATAAATGACATCCACATCAATGAACCTGATCTCGATACCTTTTACGACAGCCATCTGCGTCTGCTGCAGCCCGAGATAACGGAAATTCTTTATTGCATCGATCGGTACTTTAAGTCCCGTATATTCCTTTATCTTCAGAGTTCCTTCAAACTGCCCTATAGATACGAGCTTTGAAAGACATGAGTCCACTTCAAGAAATACGACAGTCTCACCGTCTGCACTGTTGCCCACAATGACTTTATCTACTTTTACTTCTATCTCTGTTTCATACGAATCGATGTATACGCATAATGTACCGGAATTACTTATCCTTGCTACATCAGAAGAAGGTATGACCGTCCCGATATAGAACTTCTTTGATGTTGCTATCTTTATCCTTCCTGTACCGGTATAAACCGTATCGGAATCTATATACGATCCAAGAGTCTCCACGGAACAGTCCTTTAAAAGACTGTATTCATACATCTCCTGATCCCCGTGCATTTCATATGTCAGATATCCTGAATCCACTGCATATATATCGTGCAGCGATCCTGCAAGCGTTTTTCTTATCTCGGCCTGCTCATTTATAAGATATGCGATCGTCTCGCTTTTCCTCGATAATCCGTTTTTCAGATCCTCTTTGTACTGATAGTATGATGATATATCTGCCGCATACTCATCAGCTTTGGCAAGTTTCCCGTCTTTAAGAGCTGATGTGAGATGCAGTATGCTGTTTTCTATTTCTTCTTCGATCAGATGCAGATCCGTAGCCTCTATCCCGCTGTTGATCTCATATATCTGCTTAACTGCAAGTATCTGGTCGTTTATCTCCTGCAACTGTACATATGTTGGTGCATTTTTATCAGCTTCCGTACCTATAAGATAGTTGACCGGCACCCTTTCCCCTTCAACTACGCATTTTATGAACTCACGATCGCTTGCGCATTCATAAAGATCGTAATCATACAGTACAAGCCCCTGTAAGTTCATCTGATCTGTCATAGTCCCTGTATAAGCCATGTCTTTTGTTACAACAGAGGAATAGTACCTTATAGCCATTCTCACAGTGAAGATAAGGAAAACGAAAAAAGCGACGCCGATCAGTATCCTGACCGCATACTTTGTTTTCTTTTTTCCGGTTGTGTTTTTCTTTCCTTCCAATACTGCCATCAGACCGTAAGCATCCCTTTCTTAAGCATTGAATCGACAGCCACAAGTACGCCCAGCTTCACCTGTGTATATGTCAATCCTCCCTGCATATATGCTATGTATGGTTCTTTTAAAGGCGCGTCAGCTGAAAACTCTATCGATGCGCCCTGTATAAATGTACCAGCGGCCATTATGACCTGATCGTCATATCCGGGCATATCCCATGGATAAGGCGTCACATATGAATCTATCGGAGAACCAGCCTGTACTCCTCTGCAGAACTGTAAAAGCTGATCGCGCGTACTGAAGATCACCAGCTGTATTATGTCATCCCTCTTGTCGTCATATGCAGGGTATGTCTTAAATCCCAGTGTTTTTAAAAGAGCTGCAGTGAATACCGCGCCTTTCAGGCTTTCCTTCACAGTATATGGAGCCATATACAGACCCTGATACATGAGCCGCTTGTTGGATGTGGAACCTACTTCCTTTAAAAGGCCGGGTGAATATAGTCTGGCGGCTGCATTTGTTATACATTCTTTTGTCCCGACTATATATCCGCCGCTTTTACATAATCCGCCTCCAGGATTCTTTATGAGAGAACCTGCCGCCATATCCATGCCCCAATGCGTCGGTTCTTCAGAAGATACGAATTCTCCGTAGCAGTTATCAACGAACAGCAGTATATTCTTCCTGTATGCTTTAACTCTTCTGCTCAGTTCCATAAATTCGGCTTTTGATACGGGCGGCTGTATGGAATATCCTCGTGAACGCTGAACGAATACCATTTTTGTCTTTTCGCTCAATGCGCTCACTGCGGAGCCTATATCCATTTTACCGTTTTTCTGTTCCACTACTTTGTATGTGACATTGTATTCTTTCAATGAACCGGGAGCATCCGTTATTCCTACCGTGCTTCGAAGAGTATCATAGGGCAGACCGTTTGCGAACACTATTTCATCGTTTGGCCTGAGGTTTGAAGATATGGCAAGCGTTATCGCTGTCGTTCCTGAGGCTATGCTTTCCCTTACAAGGGCATCTTCCGTCCCGAAGATCTCTGCATATACTTCATCAAGCGTATCCCTTCCCCTGTCTGAGTATCCGTATCCGGATGTCTCAATAAAATGCGTATCACTTATCCTTTTATTCTGAAATGTCTTTGTTATCTTCACCTGATTCAGTTCTGCCATTTCCTCAAGCTTCTGAAAAACATCCTGGCAGCTTTTCTGTACTTTCTGCGCCAGATCCAGTAATTTCATATCCAGATCGAAATATTTCTCTATCATGATAATATACCGTTCAGACACTTTATAGAGTCTGTTATTTTTATTACGACCTGACCGTCGACAGGCGTAAACTGATAGGAATTGCATTCCCTGTTTATCTCACAGCGTAAACTGTAATCGGAAACGGCATCCTCTATTGATTTTAATGGCAGCAATATCTGTTTATCTGCATCATATCTGTATGTAACGTTTTTCCTGTCCACTGACATTTCCGCATCTTTGTATTTTTCAAGTATTTTACCGAAGCTGTCTTTTATTTCAAGCACCCCTGAAAAAGCTATCCTGTAATCGTCTTTTGCCGTCTCGCTGATAAGATATCCGTTCTGCCACTTTCTCCATGCCGTCATATCAGGAAATGCGATATCATCAACGGTC
>JBAYNV010000166.1:0-4813 GCA_041678685.1 Clostridia bacterium | reverse complement strand
GGTCAATATAGTCACAATAGCGACACTGTTCTTTCCTTCTGCATGAAGGGCATCAGATATTTTATCCGTCCATTCCATAAGCTGTGAATATGATAGATGCGGACATCCGATGAAGCACCTTGACGGTATGGCTTTTGGATCCTTCCATATGCAGGGGTAGCTGTTCTTCACTCTTTTTAGCTCTTCGTCATCAATCACATATACCCTGGCATCTTCCTTTATAAGCGCTCTTCCTGTTTCTATGGCCTCGGGAGTCAGACCGTCGACATGGTATAATCCTACGGCACCGTTGGATGCTGTCGCGGCACCCATATCTTTCAGATAATTCTTAGCCGCATCGTCAAGTTTCGTCCCTATGAACTTATCCAGTCCGACAATGTAAGGAACATCGCTCATTACTTTCATTCCTATAGCGCTTCCAAGCACCTGCGCTTCAGGCTTTTTACTTGTCCTGACTTCAACAGTCCATGATGCTTTTCTGCCTTCATCGGTGATCAGATCGAATTCCGGGACTTTCCCCATTATTGCTCCGAACATTTCTATCAGTGCGGAATTCCTGTTGCATCTTGCTCCTAGTACAGAATTTGCATATACTACGGCTGAAGATTCAGCCCATGATAAAATGTCTCCTTTTTTGGGTATATTGCCGACCTCATCCATATAGCACGTACAACTGAAAGCGTTACTGTTTTTAAGACCGGTTTTTTTCAGCTGTTCCTCATAATCCGCCTGTTTCCCATACATTATTTCAAAAACAAGTTTCTCAAGAAGATTACACTTAACATTTTCATAATCTATAGGCCTTGGATCCACGGTGAATTTTTCCAGTGTTGTTATACCCGCTTCATTTATCTCATCCATTATGTCGAATACAGCTTTCATTATGGATATCCCGAAGCTTGTCACCAGATGAGACGGACTGTTAATGGCAACGAGTCTTTTGGCATTGAATACTTCCCCGTACATCACAAGGGATCTTAGCACCTTTGCCATCGTTTCTCCTTTTGATCCGTTTAATATTGCCTGTTCCTCTTCTGTCAGTAACATTTTGTATTTCATTTTTCCTCCTACACAGTAAGCCCTACAGCATAACCTGCTTTGGTAGCTTCGAATATTTTGCCGCCTCTGAATGAATCCCCTATATTATACATTTCGCATGTGTTCAGTTCCTTTTGAAGCTTATAGAAGCCTTCTTCGTCAGGCCTGCCGCCTGCTGCCTGGATTATGAGATCGCCTTCAATGAACTGTTCCTCAGTTTCTTCTTTTATCTTCTTTGCCAGAGGATTTTCTACATTAGGAGGAAGGATAGGGCTCCATGTATTGTACGGATCAGGAACAGTCTTTGATAAGTTTCTGGATACCTTTATCCCACCTATTTCATAACTGAGAAGTCTGGTGCAGTTCAAAAGCCTGACGCCGGATCTGTGCATATAGTGGATGAGGTATCCTCTGTTTGCAGTACAGATATGGTTCATGAAATACGGCTCCATTTCAATAACAGTGACATCCTTTCCTAATTCCTTGTTCAGGAAGAAGGCGACCTCGCAGCCTACCACCCCTCCGCCTATGACAATGACCTTCCTGGCATTTGCAGCTTTTTTGGGATCAAGAAGTATTTCCACAGCCTGACAGGAGTTTGCTTTTTCGTATCCGGGAAGCCTTAATTCAACATCCTTTGTCCCGGCTGCATATATAACTGCTTCATACTTGGCTTTTTTCAGCATTTCAACAGTTGCTTCAGCATTCAGTACGACTTTCAGTTTATACTGTTTTGATGTCCTTTCGACGAGCCCCTCCAGATATTCAAGATAATTCTGTATATCAAACTTGATCTTTGCCACTTTGCCAGCATTGAGTCTTCCTCCGATCATCCCGGCTTTTTCATATATAGTCACATCATGCCCTCTTCTTGCGGCAGTGACGGCAGCCATGATCCCTGCGGGTCCTGCGCCTATAACAGCTATCTTCTTTTTCTTTTCTGCCGGGAGCAGATCTTCAGGGTATTTCTCCTCAAAGGCTGTTCTTGGGTTTACCGCACACTGCGGATGCCCGCCTTCAACGAATTCATTGATACAGCCTTCCTGGCATCCTATACACGGTATTATTTCATCAACACGTCCTTCTCTTACCTTATTAGGCCACTGAGGATCGGCAAGCAAGGGTCTTCCAAGCATTATCATATCAGCTTTCCCTCTTAGAAGGACTTCCTCTGCAATATCAGGATAGCCAAGTTTGCCTACAGCAACAACGGGAACTTTCACACCTGCATTCGACAGTATATTATTCTTTTCAAAATAATCTTTCGCTATTTGTGATATATCGGCAAAACATGCGGGAGGCATACCTTCCGGAGGATGAGGAAGGAACCAGTTATCATAACATCCCATATCCACATCAAAGATATCAACGCCTTTCCCTATAAGGTTCTTCATATAATCAAGCGTCATGTCGATCGTTCTTCCGTTTTTAAATTTCCTCAGATCCCTTATATCCATCGTATCCCCATATGTCTCATTTAAAGCAAGCGAAAGGTCTATCCTATACATAATGGGATATGCACTGCCTGTCCTTCTTCTTATTTCCGTTATCATATCCAGCCCGAAGTTCTGCCAGTTTGCATAACGTCCGATTTTTCTTCTGTTGAATGCGGGATTGGTCATCTGCTCAAGTAAATATCCTTCATGCCCGTGCAGATAAACGCCATCGAGTCCGAATGCTTTGGCGTCAGCAGCTGCCTGACCTATTTTCTTTATTATCATTTTACAGGCATGATCTGTTAAAGGCATGCACGGTACTTCTGACATATACCAGTTAGGGTTCAGTGATGCGGAGCAGGGGAATTTCAACTGATTTGTAAGACACTGAGGGTTTCCCACTCTTCCCAGCCCGGGTGTGAGCTGTACGAAGATCCTCGACCCGTATGAATGAACGCTTTGGGCAAGATCCCTCCATCCCATATATACTGTTCTGGAACGGTCGATCCTTGGAAAGTATGTCAGTTTATCCAGTTCTATTAAAGAATGGTCTATTCCGTAACTTACAGGGATAAGTCCAGTCGTTATCAGCCCGACGCCTCCTTTGGCTCTTTCGGTGAAGTATGCGATCATTTTTTCATTAGGCCTGCCTGTTTCCTCAGCCATACAGATATTACCCATCGGTGCCATGATAAGCCTGTTCTTTACAGTCATCCTATTTATGCGTATGGGTGAAAAAATGTTAGTGTACGGAGCAAGCTTATTCGTCATTTTCCCTGTCTTGAATCCGTTTTCTTCGTTGAACCAGGAGCCATAACTGTCGACCAGTTCCTGGATCTTTGCATCTGTTTTCATACGGTCCACCTCCGTTATTATATTTGATATGTTAAGGTTTATATGCTTTTATCATTGTCTTCCATATGAAGCCGGCATATGTATTCTCGGGCTTTGGCAACATTCAGCTTATCATGCTCGTCTTCATTCATATTATATGTCGGTACCAATTTGGATATGAGAAGTTTTATATATGGTGTTTCCTCTTCTGTTATTTCCTTTAATACTTCAAGATTCCGGAAGAATTCGTTTTCATTGAACTCTATAGGCTGCCCGATATATATAAGCTCATTATCCGTTTTCTGCATTCCTTCTTCATCCATCATAAGCTCTTCATATAGTTTTTCGCCCGGCCTTAAGCCTGTTATTTCTATCTTTATATCCACATCCGGAGTACATCCGGACAGTTTTATCATATTAGTTGCCAGATCATATATCTTTACGGGCTCACCCATATCCAGTACGAATATTTCTCCGCCTTTTGCATAATAGCCGGCCTGCAACACAAGGGCTACGGCTTCAGGGATAGTCATGAAGAATCTTGTTATTTCCCGATCCGTTACTGTAACAGGGCCGCCTTCAGCGATCTGCTTTCTGAACAAGGGAATGACTGAACCGTTTGACCCAAGCACATTTCCGAATCTTACGGCAACAAAATCCGTTTTGGATCTCTTGTCGTATGCCTGTATTATCATTTCGCACATCCTCTTGGTAGCTCCCATTATATTCGTGGGCCTTACCGCTTTATCGGTCGATATCATTATGAATTTATCGACTCCTGCCCTGTCTGCAGCCTCAGCCATCGTAAGGGTACCGAAAACATTGTTCTTTACAGCTTCATTGGGGTTACATTCCATAAGAGGAACATGCTTATGTGCCGCAGCATGGAAAATGATATTCGGCTTATATTGGTCCAGTATGTTGTTTATCCTGTTCGCGTCATTTACTGAAGCTATGACGACGACAAGATCAAGATCACGGTGCTTTTTTAAGAGTTCAAGCTGTATATCATATGTGCTGTTCTCATAAATATCAAGAATTATGAGCATAGAAGGCTTATGCTCGGCTATCTGTCGGCAGAGTTCGCTTCCTATAGAACCTCCGCCCCCTGTCACCATCACGACCTTGTTACTTACATATCCCATTATTTCCTGGGTATTTATATCTATTGTATCCCTGCCCAGAATATCCTCTATTTCCACTTCCTTGAGATCTGAAATCTTTACTTCATTATTGATGATCTGATACATTCCGGGAATAGTCTTTAAAATACATTTTGTTTCTTTGCATATGTCGTATATTTTCTTTCTTTCCAGTCCTGTAGCAGATGGTATCGCTATAATGATCTCATCTACACTGTATTTCTTAACGCTTTCGATTATCATTTCGCGTCCGCCGACTATTTTTGCTCCCTGTATCGAAAGCCCTTTTATCTGCTTGTCATCATCTATGATACATACCACATCGGCATGCAGTTTCTGATTGGTCCTCATCTCGCGTATGAT
>JBAYNV010000165.1:0-4825 GCA_041678685.1 Clostridia bacterium | reverse complement strand
TTCAAGAAAAACATGAGGGATGCCTACTTCTCGGAAGGCAGGATATCCAAAGAGATGGAGGATAAATACTACGGATCCACATATGTGCTTTCAGACGACGCAGGCATAACATGGAGCGAAGTCATGCATGCCCCTGTTACCGCTCCCCATGGGCCGACTGCGCTTAAAAACGGCGGCCTTATATATATGGGCAACCACAAGGAATCATGCAATAAGGGGATAACATATAACGATCCGCTGAACAGATATTCTAAGGAACTGATGGTTTACCGCAGCAGCGACGGGATAAAATGGGAATATCTTTCCACTGTCCCTTATCGGACAGAGCAGGGACATGAGTTTGTTTACTGCGAACCATATATACTGGAACTCGACAATAAGCTTGTAGGATTCATACGCGTACAGGGAGGCGTGTTCGACACCTTCCAGACGGAATCCTCTGACAGCGGGAAAACGTGGTCTGTACCAAGAAGGATCGTGACTAAAGGCTCCCCTCCTCATGCGTTAAGGCATTCATCTGGTGCTGTGGTATTGGTATACGGTTACCGGTCCGAACCCTTCGGGCAGCGCGCAAAGATATCTTATGATGACTGTGTTACATGGAGCAGTGAAGTTATATTAAGGGATGACGGAGTCAACTCCGATCTTGGTTATCCCTGCTCGGCTGAACTTAAAGATCACAGGATACTGACAGTATATTATCAGAAGGAGAACCTTGAGGCTATGTGTGAGATATTCGGAACGACATGGACATTGCCGGAAAAAGGAAGTAAGTCATGAATATTGAAAGATTTATAGTGAACAGGGACGATTCGATATATGAGGCATGGCCTGATCTCGCGCTTACAAAAGGCGGAAAGCTCATATGCGTATTCTCCGAATGCACTCATCACGGGAACAGGGATAAGGCAAGGTTTGTATACTGCGAAAGCATGGACAGAGGCCGCACATGGTCAGAAAAAAAATATCTCACCGAAGTAGGTACACCCGAACGATTCTGGAACTGTGCAAGGATATCAAGGATGAGCGATGACTCATTGATGATAATCGGTGATTTTATAATCGGAAACGAGGATAGATCCGCTCAGATATGTCTATGGAAAGGAAATGAAGAAGGAACAAAATGGGAAAGCCCGATAAAAACACCGTGTGATAATGCGATCGTTCCTGACAAGCTTCTTGAACTTAAAAACGGAAGATGGATAATAGCAGCACATTTCAAGGATCAGGTATCCGGTAAACTCATCCAGTACTGCTGGTACAGCGACGATATGGGCAGTACCTGGTCAGACAGAGTGATAATAGCCAAAGATGAAAGATACAATCCCTGCGAGGTCTCGATACTTGAGATGCCCGATGAAACTCTTGTTGCATTTTTACGTGAAAACTCTGGAAAAGGTTATGACTGCCTTAAGTGTATCTCACACGATCACGGTGAACACTGGGATGGTATATACAACATACCCATACCGGGCTGCCACAGGCCCGTAACGGGATTTTTAAAGGATGGTAACATACTTTTAACCTATCGGTTCTTACAGGGCGGGAAAGGCGGCTGGGGCAAATCAACTCAGAACTTCATGGGTGCTTACTTTTCAAAAGAAGCAGCGCTCTCAACTGAAAGAAGAGACCAGTCCGTAAGGTTATTCCCTATCGATTACGACAGGAGCCCTGTTGCGGATCTTGGTTATTCAGGATGGGTACAGTTTGATGACGGGGAGATATATGTCGTAGCATACATAGTGGATGATGCACCGAAAGCCCATATACGCGGATACAGTTTCACTGTCGGTGATATAGTATTAAAACCGAAGGAATAAAGATAAGTAAATCACAGTGTTTCTATGCCAAGAAGTTTCTTGGCAACCAATGCTATGACAAAAGAGATCGCCGCTACCGATATGCTTATGACAGCCATTCTTATGAAATTCTTAAAGAACGGCTGGTCCTTGGCTACGGATATATAGAAGTTGAATACAAGTATTATCAATAATACAGTTGCGATCATTACCGCAAAAGCTTCCTTATACATACTGTCAGGGAACAGCAGATAAGGCAGTACCATAAGCGCGACAGTGACTATATATGCGATCCCGGTATATACGCTGGATTTAAGGGCTTTCGGGTTACCGTCGGCTTTCTGTGCAAGATAATTGGATGCGGCCATTGAAAGCGTTGCGGATATTCCCGTCACTATCCCTGACAGCGCAACCAGTTTTGTGCTTGCAAGTGCAAATGTGATGCCTGCGATCGCACCGGTAAGCTCCACAAGCGCATCATTAAGGCCAAGCACCATGGCTCCGACATATTTAAGGCGTTCCTCGTCAAGTAAAGTCATAAGAAAAGCTTCGTGTTCATGTTCCTGTGCGCCTATTTCCACGGCTTCAGGCACTTCAGCTTCAAGAAGCCTGTATTCATTCTGAGCAAGGTCTTCCCCTTTTTGAAGCATCTTTAATGTGAATGTATATCCCAGTAATGCACATATCATTTTGATCCATAATATCCTTGACAGTTTGGGTCTGACGGATGTTTCAGTATAGCTTTTCCATATCGTCGCATGCGAAGCTTCATCGATGCCCATCTGTTTAAGTATCTCTTTATTCTTAGGCTGTTTTTCTTTTTTACTGAGATACTTGTATATCAGGGCTTCAGTTGCCTCATTCTTCTGCATCTTCAGCAATATTTCAAATGCCTGCCTGCTAAGATCAATACTTTTCATATCAGTATCCCCATTTATTTATTGAATGCGTGTACCGTGTTATACATTGCTATCGTGTTTTCAGGAGGAGTATTGTCCTGTATCGAATGCGTCGGTGCAAAAATGTATCCCCTGCATCCGCTCATTATTTCCATAATCTCATTGCAGTTCTTTATAACATCATCAGCAGTGCCGTAAGCAAGAGGTCCCGCTGTGGATATGCATCCCCTGAATGTAAGCCTTCCGCCGAAATGATCCTTAAGATACTGCGGGCTCATATTTGCCGCTTCAGGCTGCAGGGTGTCGACTCCGTTCATTCCCATTTTAATGAACTCCTCATATACCCATGATGACGATCCGCACGTATGTATCATGACAGGTATGTCATATGCCTTTGCCAGATCGATGTATTTCTGATGTCTCGGCTGCAGTACCCTTTTATACATATCCATGGATATGAGAGGCCGGTACTGGGATCCAAGATCCTCCCCCAGCCACATGAAATCTATCTTGCCTTTGTTTATCTCCAGCATCCTTTCGGTCCTTTTAAGCTGTGTATCCAGCCTCTTGTCTATGGTATGCATAGTTGCTTCGTCTTCGGTCGATATGTTCATCAGAGCCTGCTCAACGCCCATTATCATTCCGGTCGTATTAAGTATGTCTCCCAGACCCGGTCCGCCAACATTGATAGCGAAACCTTCCTTTATCATTGCATCCACATAATCCCTGCAGCCTTCGTAATCATAATCGTCAGCAGACGGATACGGGAAGTCATATATCACTTCATCGGAAGCGTTCATAAGAGGAAAATCACAGTAATCCCAATAACCGCCATACTGGTTTTCCACATATCTCATTATTGCCCCGAACTCATCGTTTCTTCTTCTGTTTGGTATTTCAGGATATATCTTAGGACCTTTGTATGATATCCTTGCCCCCATATTGTCCACGCCTATAAGCTTATAGAAAGCCATCCGGTCATCAGGATCCATGCCTAGCGCCGCGCAGAGTTTTTTATGCGCTATGGGATTGGTATCGTAGCCAATAGCTACCCTGTCTGTCTTTTCAAAAGCAAAGGTCCGTCTGATCCTCTCTTTCGATGTCATTGTTTCTTTTGCTTTAATTATCCTGTTCATTTTTTCTCCTTATACCATCATATCATAAAGGCGTCTTGCACATGCATACATCATCTTCTCTGCCTGTAAAACATATTGACGGTCTATCACGCTTAAAAAGTTGTCCGCTTCGAGGCTTATATCTCCACTGTAACCTATTTTCTTCAATGCTCCCATTGTTTCTGTCCAGTCTATGTTGCCTATAAAGGGCGGAAGATGCTGATCATCTTTCCCGTCATTATCGTGTATATGCAGTGTTTTGATCCTTGAACCGAGCGTTTCTATCATATGGCGTGTATTGATATGCTCATAACCCTTCTGATGTATGAGGTTGCTGTGCCCGATATCAAGACATGCGACAAATCTCTCGCCGGACGAATCAATATAGTCAGCCATCTCTTCCGCTGATGAGCAGCCGGTTGGGCATATGAGTTTTGTATCGGGATCCACGCTGAACATATTCTCCACCGCCAGATAAACATCATATTCCTTAAGATAAGGTATGAGTTCAGAGTAATATTTCCTGTTCAGCTCCTTATTCTCTTCGATACCGTTTTCATATCTTCTCTCAACATTGTTCAATGGATGTATGATTATATACCTGCATCCGAGATAAGCAGTCGCGGCTATGCATTTCTTCTGTACTTCCATTATTTTATCATACTTCTCCATATGCCTTCTTATCCAGAAAAACGGGGCATGCGTCTGCCCTATCTGCATATCCAGCGTATCCGCATATTTTTTCAGATTATGAAAGTACTGTCGGAATTCCTTTTCGGGCTTATCGAAATATTCCCCTTCTATATCTTTTTCGTGGAATGAGAAATCCACAGTCCCGAATCCTGCCTTACGGATGACCGAAAGTGCCTCTTCATCGGAGAAATATCTTGATATATATGCTGTCTGCGTCCCTATTCTCATATCTGCCTCATAAACATATCATATATCCTCTTGCCTGCCATATACATCATGCCCATACCTGTTTCCAAACACTCGCTCTTTATCTGCTGCA
>JBAYNV010000164.1:0-4894 GCA_041678685.1 Clostridia bacterium | reverse complement strand
CACGCTCTTATCCTTCTCGTTGAATTCTGCTCTGATTACTTTCCAAGGCTCTTTCAAGCCTATTGATCTTTCAAACATTTCCACGAAGTTGAATACAGGTTCCATCTCTGCCTCTCTTTCAACCTGAATTATATCATCTGTAAGTTATTTCACGGAAAGAAGTAAAGAACCAGCACTGGAAAAGGGTTGACATGAGCACCCATATGTGGTTAACTTTATTCAACAACTTAATATGTGAAATTTTCCGGTAAAAGCAATTTTTCAATAGGGAAGCAGGTGCAAGTCCTGCGCGGTCCCGCCGCTGTAAAAGTGAGCAAATGCAATAACCACTGTAGAAATACGGGAAGGGGCATGAGCGATGAACTTAAGTCAGAAGACCTGCCGGAGAAATGAAACATACATGACTTGCGGTCGATGAGGAATGTCAGATATAAATACCTTTCCTCCGCATGGAAAGTTTTTTATTTTAACGGAGGATTAAAGTATGAAAAGAACAAAACCTATCATCAGCCTTGTATTGGCAATAGCTATCGTGGCAATGATGGTCCCAGTAGTAGCTGACGCTACTACAGCAGCTGACGCTACTACAGCAGCTGACGCTGCTAATGAAGTAATATTAAGAATTGAAAGTTATGACAAAACGCTATTATCAGCATCCGTTCCAATGGATGTTTTTGATTTAACGGATTATGGCATAACAGATGCATCAGAAGATTTTACCGTACTGCATGCGCTCATAAAAGCGCTTCTGGATGCAGGATACGACGCAAATGATGAAAATATATTAGAGTATAACAAAGGGTCATATATATCATCTGTCCTTGGTATTACCGCGTCAGGGAATGCCGGCTGGATGTACACGCTGAATGACGAATCACCATATAACTCCATAAAAGATCAGACTTTAAAAGACGGCGATTCGATAGTCATATACTACATAGAAGACTGGATGACATGTTCATATTCCACATTCGGTATGACGTCATCCGTTGCTGTTGACACATTTGATACAGTACAACTGGATCTTAAGCATCAGGTGACAGATCCGGCTACCTGGCTTACATCATATGTTCCCCTTGAAGGCGCGCAGATAGTTGTAAACGGTGAAAAAACAGATATATATACCGACGCTTCAGGGAACGCATATGTCACATTCGGCAAGGCAGGTTCATATAGCATAACGGCAGAAAAATATTCGGACGGTATCAATACCATTTCACGTCCGTACCTTAAAGTGGATGTAAAAGGTGGGGGAGTCAAAGTAAATATCTATATGGATGACCGGGCGTTCACGGTTTGCGCGGATCATAAAACGGATATGACGGCGCTTGATGCGATAACTTCCGCTCTTACAAAACTTGGTCACACGCTGCCCGACGACAAGGTCGCCATATTGAACGGAGGTTCATATATCTCGTCGATCCTTGGTCTGGTGGCAGAAGGCAATGCCGGATGGATGTATACGGTAAATAATAACACTTCATGGTCTTCTATCAGTGAGCAGACTTTGAATGAAGGCGATATACTTGATGTCTATTACATATCCGACTGGATGACATGCTCATACACATATTTTGATATGGCTGATGTAACTTGCGTAGGCGGTTCCAAAGTGACACTCAGGCTTTACCGGCATGTAACGGATCCCGTCACATGGGCGACCTCGTCAGTTCCGTGTGCAAATGAAGAAATACTTCTTGACGGAAAAAAGGCAGGATATGCTACAGATGAAAACGGATATGTGACCATATCATTAAATGATATCGGAACATATGCCATAAGCACTTTAAAAGGTGATCCGTTTGTATCGTATACCGAAGCAAGAATACACATAACAACGGATAATGAACCGGCCATGGATGATTTTACCGATGCTTCAGATGTTACAGAGGGCTTTGTCTCCTGCTTTACCGATGCCGTGGAAAAAGGTATTGTGAAAGGCAACGGAGAAAGACGTCTTGATCCGAAAGCTTCAATAACGAAAGCTGAATTCATAACCATGCTCATACGTGTAAAAGGGTATGAAGTGCCGGGTAAATACACAAAGAGATATTCGGATATAGCAGCGGAAAACTGGTTTTCCGCATACGCCCAGGTGGCATTCCGGCATGGCCTGGCAGCAAGTGAGGCAGGTAATTTCCTTCCAGATACAGTACTGACGCAAAGTATGCTCATATACGGCATATGCAAAGCATATGACACGGATATCACTACTTTCACGCTTGGTGAGGACATATCAGCAATGTTTTCTGACGGTATCTCAAGGGAAGAAGCCGTTTATACGATATATTACTTTAAAGGAATTTTGGCGGATCAATGAAAAGGGCAGTGTTGCTGTTACTTATAATATGTCTTTTGCTCACACCTGTTTATGCAGGTGCGGATAACGATGATATCCAGAAGATATTAGGTATATATTCTTTACAGGAAAGCCTGTCGGTCTGGGAAGCGCTTGGCATGGCTTTGAATGATAAGGAAATACCTTCTTCCTTCTTTGACGGGCTTTCATCAGAAATCATATCCAAGGAAGGCGTATACAGGTCAGTCATTGAATATGCAAAGACAGCGATAATTTTAAAGGCTGCAAACAAGGATCCCCATTCTTTTGAAGGTTATGACATCATACAGAAGATAGCTGATTTTGAAAAAATAGAAAGCTCTGGACTTAACGGCCCCATATATTCCCTTCTGGCTCTGTATGAAACCGAGGAAAAAACCGGAGCATTGTGGACAAGGGACAAACTCAGGGATCTCATACTTACCTATCAGAATACCGACGGGGGATTTGCTCTGGTGAAGGGATGGGCTTCCGATAACGATCTTACATGTATGGCACTGACAGCTTTGTCCGAATATCCAGCTGACAGTGACGTTAAATCCGCAACAACGAATGCTCTTGCATTCTTAAGTTCAAAGATCGGGGCCGATGGTCTTATGTATTATCAGAACAATGACAGTTCGGAGAATCTGTCCTGGACCATTATAGCTCTTTGCGCTCTGGATATCCCTCTTTCCGATCCGGCGTTTTTAAGAGACGGAAAGACGGTATATGATACTCTTATAAGCACATACCGTTTGGAAGACGGAACATTCAGGCACAGCATTTCAGGTACTTCAAACAATATAGCTACGGAACAGGCGCTTTTAGCGATGTCCGCGATGAACATAGGGAACATATTTCTTAAAGACAATACGGATGAACCGGCCGGAACACCTGACATAGTCATACCGGATACTTCGGTCACACTTCCCTTTACGGATAAAAACGATATCTCTGACTGGGCATTGTCTTTCATATCGAAAGGTTACGAAACCGGAATGATAAAGGGCGATGACGGCGGTCTGCTAAGGCCAAAAAGCGACATCTCACGTGCAGAAATGGCTGCGCTTCTGGTAAGAGCACTTGGCCTTCCTTTGTATACAGGTAACATATCGAGATTTTCCGATGTGGCAGGGGATGACTGGTTTGGTCAGTATGTGACGACCGCATATATATATGGGATAATGGCAGGAACGGATATGAGAGTGTTTTCACCTTACAGTACGGTGGCTGCCGGGGAATTCAAAGAGTTGCTCATGGAGCAGTTTTCATATGACACCGGCACAGTTGAAAGCCTGTATCTTAGCGGTCATGTCACACGCGAGGAAGCTGCAGCGTATATCATGATGGCATTGGAAGCAGGTGAGACAGAATGAAGGTTAAGAGAAGAAGATACAAAGCGACGGTCATATGCATTGCAATAGTATTGTTTTTAACGGTATTGGCAGGATGCGGACAGCAGGTAAGTGAAACAGGAAAGGTCCTGGGTATATGTACGGTGACTATCGATGCTGCATCTGTCGGGCAGGGGATGATACTTGATGCTTATGAAGTCCAGTATACCGAAGGCATGTCTGTCCTGGATCAGCTTTATACGGCTGTACAGGAAAACGGGATATTGATGGAGACAACGGGATTTGATGCGGTTGCATATGTTGCGGGTATCAACAACATATATGAATTCGATAACGGTCCGGCAAGCGGATGGGTATATTATGTGAATGATGTTTCTGCAACAGAAAGCGCGGGAGCATGTGAGCTTAAGGAAGGGGACGCGGTCAGATGGGTATACATAACAGAATAACAAGTCCTTTCTATATCTCTCATCCTTTTATCATACTGCTGTATTATGTAGGTTTCTTTTCCTCTGTATTCATATTCAAAAACCCCTTGTTCATGGCTTCCTTATTTCTCATATCCTGTGCGATGGCTGTATATTATGCAGGACCAAGGGCTTTCTGGAACAGTTTTAAGTGGGTATCCCTGATAGGTATAGGGGTGCTTCTGCTCAATGTGCTTCTTGTCCACAGAGGACAGACTGTTTTAATGTATATTTTCAGAAACCCTGTAACTTTGGAAGCTGTCATATACGGGGTATATAACATGCTGATGATATCGGCCCTTATAATTTCATTTGTTTCATTCAACGTTCTTTTGGACAGCGGGAGGTTCCTGTATCTTTTTTCCTGGATATTGCCCAGGACCTCATTCATATTCGACATGACTCTTCGGTATATCCCTTTATTCAGAAGAAGGGCGACCGAGCTGTCTTCCGTATATTCGGTCAACAGAGCAAAGAGCGGTACGAAGGCGGTCGACAGGATAAAGGTCGCGGGAACGCAGCTTAAAGCTCTTACGGCATGGACGCTTGAAGAAGGAATGGATACTGCGCTCAGCCTTAAAACAAAGAATTACGGCGCTAAGGACAGGGTCCTGTATGTCAGATACCGTTTGACCGTAAAAGACATAGTCATGCTCGTGCTTCTCCTTTTTTGCATACTGTATATCTATATTGCGAACTATACACAGGATACAGGGTTTTCATTTTATCCTGTCACGGACAGCATGAAGCTT